>JBAVGI010000238.1:0-77844 GCA_049684755.1 Candidatus Sulfotelmatobacter sp. | reverse complement strand
CGGAGTACAATTCCATTTGGTCACGCAAGTGCGGCACGTGATCCCAATCCCAACAAGGAAAGGAACTATGTAACCCATGTGGAAGCCGACGAATCAGCCTCAGACCCCCGGGCGCCCAAACGAACCGGAGCGTCCAACTATGAGTACACCGAGCGCGCCTGCAATGATGTCGAGTGAACCTGCCGTTGCACCGCGTCCGGCTGCAACCACCACCACGACTGCGGACCAGGCGACGATCGGCAAATCGCTGGTGATCAAGGGCGAGGTGACTGGATCGGAGTCGCTCTACATTGATGGCCGGGTGGAAGGTTCGATCAGCCTGGCGGGCAACCGTGTCACCATTGGCCGCAACGGCGTGGTGGCAGCGAACATCAATGCGCGCGAAATCGTGGTGCTCGGTAAGGTGCGCGGCAATCTGACGGCCAGCGACCGGGTTGATATTCGCAGCGACGGATCGCTCACCGGGGATGTGGTGGCGGCGCGCATCTCTATCGAAGACGGAGCCTTCTTCAAGGGCGGCATCGATATCCGCAAGGGCGGACAGCCTACCCAGCAGAAGCCCAACGGCGAGGACAAGAGCGTTGCCGTGCCAGAACCGGCAGCGGTTGGCGCGCGCGCGTAGGCGTCGAAGAGTTATTAAGGGAAATCAGCGGCGGGGTTCGCAGACAATGCGAATGTCCGCCGCCCTGTTTTTTCGGCATCCATCCTTTGACCGCACAAGAGTGCTGGTGACAGGTTGCACTATCGGAAGTGCAGAGCTGTTGCTCTCCAGCTTACGGCGGCAGTACCATGAGAATCTACCCACGGTTCGCGCCTACCAGTCGGAACATTTTCGGTTTCGGTTCGGCTACGTGAACTAAATGATTTAACGTTCCGAAAGGAAGCAGTCCGTTTTGATTGATTTGGGCCACGTTTTCCGGAAATTGCTGCTCATTCTTGGCGGTTTTTCGCTCCTCGTTCTCTGCCCGAAATACCTCGCCGCCGATGCGGCTGCCTTTGATCTCACCGGACCGAAAGTTGATGTACGCGTCCAACGCGAAGGCCATACCCTGCCGATTTCTGAAGTTCCCAATCTTCAGGCGGGGGACCGGCTCTGGGTCCATCCCGATCTGCCGGAAACTCAGTCGGTTCGCTATCTGATGGTTATTTCTTTTTTGCGGGGATCAACGAATCCCCCTCCGGATACCTGGTTCACGCGCATCGAAGCTTGGACTAAACCGGCTCGCGACGAAGGCATATTCGTTACCGTTCCGGCCGGAGCGGAGGAAGTGATCGTGTTCCTCGCGCCGGAAACCGGAGGAGCTTTCAACACAATCCGCAGCGCAGTGCGAGGCAAGCCGGGAGCATTTGTTCGCGCCGCACAGGATCTGGAACAAGCCAGCCTCGACCGCCAGCGGCTGGAAAAATATCTCGAGTCGGTTCGTGACGCATCGGAAACCGATCCGGAAAAGATGAAGGCGCGAACCACGCTTCTGGCGCGCAGCCTCAACATGCGTCTGGATCAGCAGTGCTTTGATAAGCCGAGCGCGCAGCAAGCGCCCTGCCTCACGCAGAACACCGACCAGCTGGTTCTTGATGATGCTCACAGTCAGACCATGGTCGCCAGTCTTAGTTCGGGACCATCCAGCGATCTGCTGGTGCAGGTAAGTGCCACACCGACCGCTGGCGCCGGATACTATAGCGCGTACGTTGGCGCAGTCGTCGATGTGGTGCGCATTCTTGGCTCGGCGCACACCGCGCAGTATCAGTACATTCCGGCTCTATCGCTACCGAAGAAGGACAATCTTAATCTTCGGCTCAACTATCCGCCTTCTTTCCGGAATCCGAAGTCTGTGATCGTGATTGCGCTTCCGCTGGTTCTGCCGGCAGCCAATCCTCCTCTGCGTGCGCTTGATGCCACCCAGGTTTTCTGCGTGGATAAACCCGGACTCGTGCTGCCGGCCGACGGTGCTCCGTTGGTATTCGCCACCGAGTTGGCTCACAACTTTGTTTTGCACGTGGAAACCAAGTCTCCGAACGGAATCGATCTTCCGGCTGTGCCGGATCCCGCGCAGGGTGGTTTCGTGATCGACACCAAGGCAATGCAATCCGTTGAACTGGAAGGCGAGGTCAGTGGAATTCTGCGCGGTACCTGGGGTTTTCACCCGTTTGATGGTCCGCGCTTTCGGCTGCGTGCCTCCAGCCCCGGCCAATGGGTGGTCGCATCCAAAGATGCCAGCGCGCTTATCGTGGGCCGCGAAGATACGCTGCATCTTCAGTCGCCCGACGCTTGCTGCGTAAGCGCGGTCACATTGCGGGACGAAAAGGGCAAGACTACTTCCGCCATCTGGAAGATTGCCAAGCCCGAAGAATTGGAAGTGAAAGTTCCCTTGCAGAACGCGACGGCGGGGACTCTCGCGCTGCTGATTCACAAGCAAGGCACTCGCCAGCCGGATGAAATTCCGCTGCATACTTACTTTGAGGCTGGACGTCTTGACGCCTTCAACATTCACGCCGGAGACGCCGATGGAGTTCTCAAAGGCACCAGGCTCGATCAAGTCACGGCGCTCGATATTGCCGGCCTGCATTTTGCCCCGGCAGGTTTATCTCGCGCGAATCAGCAGGATGAACTAAAACTCGCTTGCCAGGACACCACCGTAAGCAAGCGCCTGCAGGCCGGAGATGCAATTGCGGTTCACGTAACTTTGAAAGATGGTCGGGCATTGGATATTCAAACCAAAGTTGAGGACGCTCGCCCGCGTGTCACCATGTTGAGCAAAAGCGTCCAGTTGGATCCATCCGCAGTTCCGTCGGCAGTTCGCCTGGAGAATGACGGCGAGCTTCCTCAGGATGCACGGCTGAATTTCTTTTTGAAGACACTGGTTCCGGAGAATTTCGCTCCCGCGGAAAAGATCGAGGTGGCTACGGCGGATGAATCCTTCAGCGTAATGTTGAGCGAGAAAGATGGAAATCTTACGCCACAGGATTCGAAGACAATATTCGGCGTGCTCGATCCCATGAAATTGCTGGGTCCATCGGCTTTCGGCCCGCTGAAGTTTCGTCCGATTGATGCGGGAGGCACGGATGGAGATTGGCAGCCTCTGGTAACGGTGGTCCGAATTCCGGTACTGGAAGGAGTGCGTTGCGCCAAGGCCACGGAAAAACAGTGCACGCTTGATGGCGACAAATTATTTCTTATCGACGCCGTCAGCTCCAATCCTGACTTCACCAACTCCGTGACCGTGCCCGATGGCTTTGTCCAATCCGCGCTACAAATTCCGCAGCCCGAAGGCAAGACGCTTTACCTCAAGCTTCGTGACGATCCTGCTACCGTGGTTATGGTGAACGTGCCGGTTGTGAATACGCCGGAATAGCGGAGCAAAAGACGGGGCTATACTGTAAGCTCTGGGTGCGGATGGCCAATGACGGGCACCATGACGCGCAGGGACTTGCGCGAGCTTTCTCGAGTCAGGCTGCAGGAAGCCGAGGCGCTCTACAAGGCGCACTTGTACGATGGGTGCGTCTATCTCGCCGGTTATGCAGTCGAGCTTGCATTGAAGGCCCGGATATGCCGTTTGCTCCGCGTCAAGGAATATCCGCTGTCCGGGGATATCGGAAAGGCGTTCAAAGTACACAAACTGGATCAGCTTAAAGTGCTGGCGGGTCTTACCCCGGAAATTGACATGAGCAAGAATAAAGAATTATTTGACAATTGGTCGAAAGCAGTGGGCTGGGATCCAGAACAGCGCTACGAGGCTCCAGGCAAATATGATGCGAGGACAGCTAAGATAATCCTTGATAGTCTAACGTCCAAACCGAACGGAGTTTTCACGTGGCTCTCATTACGATGGTAGCTAATCCGAGTTTGCTTGAGAAGCAAGTGGTTGAGTTTCTCAAGCGAATGACAGAGCTGAAGAAGGATTTTACTCTTGCGATGCTACTACCGTCAGAGGCTGCACTGTCTGACAAGTGGAACCTTGTGCTCAGCGCTCCGTGGATTGACCGCGCCGGCCTTCGGGCAGTAATCCCCACCATAACCTCCTCCCTGCAAGAACACCTATCGAAGGCCAACGCCAAGAAACTGGAAAGAATTTCCGTCTTGCCGACGACCGACCCTTTAGTTAGCGCGATGACAAGTTTCCACATTCCTCTGGGAGAGGTGTCTCTTGTCCAATACCTTCCGCAGGTCGAGGATGCTACCGTGTTAGTGGCTGAGTTACCGGCTACATCCAGAATCTACCATGGGCAGCACACGCACACTCGCGCCTAGTCGCGTTAGGCGAGCGGAGGTCTCCCCAGACGACGGATGCTCTACGCTAATCTGTGCCAGAGCACTTCAAGGTCGGTCACGGGTGCCTTCCCGCGTCCATAATTTCTCTTCCTTCGTTCTGCGCGACGGCAGGATAGGCGATCTTCTTGCGACGCCGCAAATCACTGGGCAATTGTGACTTTAAGATCCAAAGACCCACAGCTGTCGCCGCTGCCCAGGTAACAGAGATCAACGCCAGTTGCAGCAAATCGGTGACGCGGCTACCGTGACCATAAGCGGGTAGCGGAACGATTTTTGCGACTTCAAGGCTGATGACTCCCGCGACTACAGCGGTTAGTGCAGACTTTCCTAGCTCATCCCAGCGCATAGTTTTTAAAGAAACCATTTTGCGGTAGTGCAGCAGCCAGGCCAGTGCCAGCAGGTTTGCGCCAATGCCAATGTCAGAAGCGAAAGCCAGGCCGACTACGCCGTAGGTGTGGAACAGCAGGGAATAAATCGGCAACGAAGCGCCTGTAATCAGCGTGACGGCCACCATAGGAGTAAGCGTATCTCCGGCAGCGTAGAAGGCGCGAGCGTAAAGTCCCTGGGCCGACCATAGCGCCAGCGACAGCGAGAACCAAAAGAAATAAACGGCCGTGGTCTGTGTATCGGAGAGCGTGAATCGGCCGCGGCGGTAGACCAGATCGATCAAGGGAAACGCGGCAGCCATCATCCATCCCGTGGCGAGGAACGACGCGGCGGCAACGCGGTAGACGGAATCGTTCACCGTGGTGGCAAATTCTTTCAGGCGCTTCTCGTTGAATAAACGGGCGAAGAACGGCAAAGAAGCTTGTCCGGTGGCCTGCCCCAGAACTGCGATGGGCACGGCGAACAGACGCTTCGCGTAGTTGAGGCGGGCGATATCGCCAATGCCGCTCGCGGCATAGTGGCGCAAGATCCAGTCGTCGGCCGTCACCAGCGAAACGCCGAGCATCAGCGGGACGGAAAGCTTCACCCACTCGCGGAATGCGGGATTCATGATGTCGAACGAAGGCTTGTAGCCTGTGCCGATGCGCGCCGCTCCCACCACGCTGGCAAGGAATGGCCCGACAACGCTACCGAGCAGCGCACCATAAGCGAGCGAAGCGATGCCAAGGTGTCGGCCGGTAATGACCCCTCCAAAGATGATGAAGACGTTGTAGAGCAGCGGGCCGAAAGCGGGAAAAAGAAACAGACGGTGCGAGAGCAGAACAGCGGAAACCACGCCTCCCACGTAGAAGAAAATCTGGGCCGGCAGGAGGATGCGGGTGAGATGAACCGTGAGGTCAACCTGCGCGGGCGAGAAGCCGCGAAACATCCAACGGACGAACTGCGGGGTAAAGATTTCTGTGACGGCGGTGCCGATGATCATCACGGTTGTCATCACTGTGATGACCACAGAAAAGGTTTTCTTGGCGTCGGCGTCGCGATTCTCCGCGAGAAACCGGGTGTAGATGGAGATGAAGGTGATCGAAGCCGCCCCGCCGGCCACGATGTAGTTGAGCCAGTCCGGCAGCGTAAAGGCGGCGACGTAGGCATCGGTCTGCGCTCCGGCGCCGAAGGCATAGGCGATATACGCCTCGCGCACGTAGCCGATCACGCGCGAAAGCATCACCGTCCCCATCAGGAGCAACGTGGCCGAGAAGGCCGTGTGCTGGTGTGAAGGACGGAAAAACTTCAGGACCTTGGTCATGGGAGGCAGACGTAAGCCAGCAAATTTCCTTCAAAGCGTACCAGACGGTGTGCATCCACAGCCGCGTCTATCGCGAATGTAGGTTACGCCGGTTCCTTTATTGATACTCCGCCTGCCAGCAATATTTCCCGCGAGAGGATGTAGGCCCGTAAGCGCTAATTTTCGCAATCACTTACCCACTGATGTGAATTTGAGAACGATTTGAGGCACAGAGCATTGTCGCGCGATGCCGATTGTTGCAAAGTCGCACTCATCGGTAACCGGAAGCGAGGCTGAAAATTATGAAACAGATAGTTGCTGAGGCAAATGCGGCGAGCGGGATGACCGACCTTTGCGAGCCAGGGAATCTCAAAGTTTTGCCCACACTGCGGAGCTTAGGAGCGTTCGCGGCAATGCGGCGAGTGCAGGAAAGCTGGGTGGCGGGTGCGGAGAAGACAGCGCTACTTTGGCTGGCTGCCCGCACGCCGCGATGGATAAATCCGGACCATCTTACTGCGTTGGGACTAGCAGCACAGGTGGGAGCGGGGGTGTGCTATGCCATTGCGCGCTGGAACAAGTATGGGCTTCTCGGCGTGATCGTCTTTCTGGCGTTGAATTGGCTCGGCGATTCGCTGGATGGCACGCTGGCGCGCGTGCGGATGAGACTGCGTCCCCGCTACGGATTTTATGTCGACCACATGGTCGACACATTTGGCGCGCTGGCGCTGATGGGCGGCTTGGCGCTCTCGGGGCTCATGCGACCGTGGATTGCAATCGGGCTGCTGATTGCGTTTCTTATGCTTTCGATCCAGTCCTATTTGGCCACGCATGCGTTGGGCGAATTTCGTCTTTCGTTCTTTCGCTTCGGGCCAACCGAGCTGCGCCTCCTGCTGGTGGCAGGCAATCTGGCGGTGCTCTGGAAACCAGAAGTTCACTTTTCCGGTGGAGAATACCGGCTCTTCGATGTTGGCGGAGAAATTGGTCTGGCAGGAATGGCAGCGGTGCTGATTTACTTCACTGTCGAAAACACATTGCGGCTTTATCGCGATGAGAGGCTATCTCAATGAGCACCGGTCTTGGCAATTCGATCTGCAGAAACACTTTCTTGCGATGGCTGCGATTTAATCTTGTCGGCGGCATTGGAATCATTGTTCAACTTGTTCTGTTGTTTCTATTGAAGAGCGTTCTCCACTTCAACTATCTGGCCGCGACGGTGCTCGCGGTTGAGGCAACCGTAATCCACAACTTCCTGTGGCATGAGCGGTATACCTGGGCAGACCGTGCGCGGCCTTCGTGGCGTGACTCCCTGCCGCGGCTGCTGCGATTCAATCTTACAAATGGAGCTGTCTCGATCGCCGGCAATCTCGGATTAATGAAATTGATGGTCGATCTGGTGAATGTGAACTACCTGGTTGCGAACGCGATTGCAATCGCACTTTGCTCGCTGGTGAATTTTGTAGTGAGCGACGAATATGTGTTCGACGGACGGTAAGAAAGTGCATGGCCGCCTGAATGGCCCCGCTAGATCACGACCAACTTCAAAGGCAGCGGGCGAGGGCGTCCGCTCTACACGGGCTTACTGATCGTTCGCTACATCATAGGCTGCCGGAAGATTCACATCGGACTTCAGCGGCACATCCTCGGAAGAGTCGCCAACTTCCACCGTATATTTGCCTGCGTCCGCATGCCAGAGTTTCCCGGCAACGTCGTAATAAGTAAACGCGCGGGGATTGAGCGGAACCGAAACGTGTTTTGTTTCCCCCCCAGCAAGCTCCACGCGGGAGAAGCCTTTTAGTTCTTTCGGCGGGCGCGGCACTTTCGGATCGCTCTCGGATAAGTATACTTGTGCTACATCGGCCCCCGCACGCGCACCAGTGTTGGTCACGTCAAAAGTTACGTTGAAGCGAGCGCCGGCGGATGATGCGCCTTCCGGGGTCACTTCAATATGGCTGAATTGAAAAGTCGTATACGACAAACCGTAGCCGAAGGGATAGAGCGGCTTGACATGATTGTGTTCGTATCCACGGTAGCCGACGAACACGCCTTCTTTGTAAATAACGCGATTCGTGCCTGATTCAGGATAGTAGGTATCGTGAACCGGATTGTCTGCCCAGCGCCGTTCGAAGGTGGCGGGGAGATGTCCGGACGGATTGACGGCGCCGAAGAGGATTTCCGCGAGCGCAGTTCCTCCGCGTTCTCCGGGGTACCAGAGTTCGAGATAGGCGGGAACGTGATCGAGCCAGTCACCGGGATCGACATTGCCTCCGGAGGTGACGGTGACGATGGTGTTCTTGTTGACTGCGGCAAGTTCGCGGATCAATTCGTCCTGACCGAATGGAAGACTGAAGGTGCGATCCGCGCCTTCCGACTCGCTGCTGGAGTCAAAGCCGGCAGCCACAATAACGACGTCTGCCTTCACGGCTAAAGCCTTTGCGGCAGCAGAGACGATCTTGTGTTGATCCATGATGCCGACGCGCAAGTGCCCACCGACGGGATTATCCTGGTACGCCTCGGCAACAATCTTGTGCGGTCCCGCGGAAAGATCCAAAGTCGCGTGGTTCTGCAAAGCTGTGGCGTACTTCCAGGTGTCAAAGATGAGCTTGCCATCCACGAAAAGGCGGTAGCCGTTGCCTTCGCCGGAATATTCCGCCGCGACAATGTAGGAAGACGTGGCTGGCGCGATATAGAAACCGGTCCAGCGGCGGGAAGACGGCTTTTTCCCCGCGTCCAGTAATTTGAGAGCTTCGTCCAGATCGGCGAAGTCCTCCCAATCCTTGCCCGCATAATTGAGATGGCTCACCGTATCGGTTGACGCTGGACTACCGCTGACATCGCCGTTCGCAAAAGCTTCGAACTTGAGGCCGGGCATGCCATTCTGTGCGGCGGTAGAGAATTCAGTGGACTCGGCAAAGTCGATCATCTTGGGCAGGCCGCGCTCGTAGTAAACCTTCGCGGACGTGCCAACGTATGTTCCGATGCCTTCAAGAATGCTGACGGCTGAGAATGGAATTGCCTTACCGCTTCCTCCTGCGACCGGTTGCGCGGGCCACGCGTCCGGACCGACGACGAGAATGCTCTTAACCTTTTCTTTATTGAGAGGCAGTAAAGAGCCGTCGTTCTTGAGCAGGACAGTGCCTTCACGCGCGCCCTCAAGAGCGACCAGGTGATTCTCTTCGTTATATTTCGAGAACGAGGGATCGGTTTGCTCGCGGTCGAGCCAGCCGAAGCGGGCTGCAGTCGTCAGAATGTGGCGCACCTTTTCATCAACGGTTGCTTCCTTGACGCGGCCATCGCGAATTGCCGGAAGCAGATTAGCTTTATTCATGTGCTTGCCTGTGGGCATTTCCAGATCAAGGCCTCCGTTGGCCGCGCCTACTCCGTCGTAGGTCGCAACCCAATCCGACATCATGACGCCCTGAAATCCCCACTGTTTTCGTGCCACGTCGATATTGAAGTAGCCGTTCTGAGTGGAGTGCGTGCCGTTCACGAAGTTATAGGAATCCATGACGGCGCCCACGTGCGCATTCTTCACCGCGAATTCAAATGCGGGCAGGTAGATTTCACGCGCGGTGCGTTCATCGACGATGGAGTCGCTATCGTGCCGGAGGAATTCGGAGTTGTTGGCGAGAAAATGTTTTACCGTCGAACTGACGCCCTGCTTCTGCATGCCGGTGATATAGCCGGTATCGATACTTGCCGCAAGGAAGGGATCTTCGCCAAAATATTCAAAATTGCGTCCGTTCATCGGGGCGCGATAAATGTTCACGCCGGGTCCTAGCATGAAATGAATGCCGCGCGCCCGCGCATCCTTGCCGATACCCGCGCCCACGCGTTCGGCCAGTTGCGGATCCCAGGAGGCCGCGAGGCCGATGCCAGCAGCGTAGACGGTCGAAGGAAATTTCTGATTGCTGCGCACGCCGAGCGGTCCATCGGACATTTCGAGTGCGGGAAGGCCGAGCTCCGGCATAGCGCGGACGGCAAAGCCGGTGCCGCCGATGTACTCAATCTTCTGCTCGAGTGTCATTTTCTTGAGTATGTCGTCGACTCGGCGATCAATATCAGAATTCGGCGAAACCGGGGCCTGAGCGAATGCGGCATGAGAGGAAAGAAATGCCAGAGCAAGCAATAACGCGCACAATGGGAACCGAGGAAGCTTCGACATGGAAGACCTTTGACCGGAGCGAAAATGCATCCTCGAAGGCGAGGAGGACGGCGCAGGGAACGGTGAGTTCGTCTGCGCCGCGGCACCAGTTTACATGGTCGCACGGCAATTCCGGTAGGAGAAGTGGCAGACTGAAAACGAAATTGCGCTACGGGAGATCACTCACCTATCACCTATGGACTGCAGATTACATTCTGCAGGTGAGGAGCGACTTGGAGAAAGTGGCGCAAATTGAAAGTATAGATTCTCTTGCAATGGCTGATGCGGGCCGCTGCGAGATGTAACGAATCGTAAACGAGGCCGCCGGTCCATCCGTTTTCGGCTGCCTGCTGCAGCACGGACCTGTACTGGGCCGCACTGAGCTCGGCAATATGGAAGTGAGGCAGAATGTTTTCCGCAAGAAGCCGCCAGGCCTCGCCCGGATAGACCATCGGAGTGAGTGGGGCGCGCGTCAAAACAGCATAAAATTCGGCGGTGCCATGCGCGCTGATCACGGCCTCGAGCTTGCCCTGCCGAATCTTCTTGAGCAGTTCAAGAGACTGAGGATGATGGGGATGGGCTGAGATTGAAGCTGCGATTAACACAGATGTGTCGCAATAGACCTTCATGCTTCGATTTCATGTTTCATTCATGCTTCGATTTCATGCTTCGATTTCATACTTCGATCTCATGCCTCGCTCTCAAGCTTTCGCTCTTAAGGCTTGATCCTCATTGACCGAGAATATCCCGCTGTCGTTCTTGCTCCAGATCGTCGGAGAGCTGCCGCCAATCAAAGGCGGGACTTATCTCGCCCATGTGCACCAGGAATCCGTTCCGTTCCACCAGAGACGGCCGCTGGGTAACAGGCCGCAGCAAAAGTACGCCAGGGGCTTCGGTGGCCTCGAATGTTGTGCCGGCTCTAAATCCCAGGCGCTGGCGAAGCGGTTTCGGCAGAACCACTCGTCCGGATTTATCGAGAGTGAGTTTCATGCCATTTATTATGCCACATGGCATCTTTGGTGGCATGAAAATTGCGACTTGCCACGAACCGGCTAGATCTTCAGCACAACTTTGCCGTAGTTCTTACCTTCCTGGAGGAGCTTGTAGGCTTCCGTAGCGCGATCGAGTGGGAAAACGTGGCCAATCACAGGAGACAGCTTATCGTCCGCGATCCATTGCGATAGCTGCGACCATGCAGGCTGCATGATCTCCGGCTTTTGCGAGAGATACGTCAACCACAACCCCTGGACGCTCGCAGATTTTGCATAGAGGGCGCGAACGTCGAGTTGCGGCTGCTTGCCGGTCGCAGTCCCGTATTGAATGACGCGGCCAAAATCGCGCAGGCAGCGGAGACTCTTCGCCGTGTGCTCTCCGCCCAGCATTTCGAAGACTGCGTCCACGCCCTCGCCGCGAGTGAGATTTTTCACGACTTGTTCGTAATCCTGCTGCTTGTAGTTGATCGCGTGCAGCAGGCCCAACGTTTTTACCCGCGCCAGTTTTTCGTCGGATGAGGATGTGCCGTACATTTCTACGCCAAGGATTTTTCCAATCTGAACGGCTGCTGTGCCCACTCCTCCGGCGACGGCATGGATCAAAACTCGATGCGGAGTTTTGCTTTGCTGTCCGTCCGAGCGCGGCTGCCCCCAGGGGGGCTGCGAAGTCATGCCGGCTTGCCAGTAAGCCAGATAAGCGGTGAAGTAATTGACCGGAAAGGCGGCGCCTTGTTCGTAGGTCCAATCATCTGGGATGGGCCACAACAGGTTGGGATAGGCAGCGACCTTCTCGGCGAAGGCTCCCCACTGGATATATCCCATGACGCGGCGTCCGGTGCTTTCTTCGGCACCGGCAAATTCGCGGCCAGCGATGAGCGGCGGAGGCGGGGTTCCGGGATAGCCGCCCTGGGCGGTCATGAAGTCGGCGAAGTTCAAACCGCCAGCCGCGACTCGGACCAAGGTTTGCCCAGACTTCAAAACGGGTTCGGCGACCTCCTGCACCGAAAGTGCGCCCGGACCGGAGAGGCTCGTGATCATTAATGCTTTCATGCACCGGAGTGTAGCAGCCTTGAATCCGAAAATTGCACAGCCTTCAGCCCCAGAAGACGAGATTCTCAAGCTCGCCACGCCGGGGATAGTCCCGAGTTTCTTAACCCGGCTATTTGCGATCGGGTATATACTCTTGGCGTTAGCTTACTTGGCTCTTCCCGGCCACGCCTCCACGGGCTGGGAACGGGGCGTACATTCATCCCCCTAATTCTTGCGCGCCCCGCATACTGGAATTGCCGATTCGCATCTGAGGCGGGTGTGGAACAGGCACCGCTGCATGGCTACCAGAGTACTGGAGTTGCATCGGGGGAGGGTCATCCTGTGGAGTTGATACTGGTACGTCTTCTTTTTGTCATAGTTGTTTCTGTTGCCTGCTACTTCATCGAACCTTTCCGGCTGGCTCGGCCGCAGGATGCCTTGGTGGGGGCGGCGGTTGGCGCGGGAATCGTTCTGTTCGAGTGGAAGCTTCGGACGGTGAGCCTGAAGCGCCTGATCGGTGCTGCCATTGGCAGTATTCTCGGCATCTGTGGCGCCTACCTCTTTGCCTTAGTGATTCGTAGCAGTGTGCCCGCCGGGAATACCCAGAGTTTTCTCCAAATCCTCGTAATGTTACTGATGGCCTATGTTGGCCTGATTGTGGGGGCGAGCAAGGGCGACTTGCTGAACTTAGCCGCGTTGGGCGGAATCTTTGGCGGCGAGAAGCAGGGCAAGAAGAGCTACAAGATTCTCGACACCAGCGTCATCATCGATGGGCGCATCGCCGATATTGCCGAAACCGGATTCCTGGATGGGATTATTGTGACGCCGCAGTTCGTGCTGCGCGAACTGCAACTCGTAGCCGATTCGGCCGATTCACTCAAACGCAACCGCGGACGCCGTGGCCTGGATGTTTTGCAGCGCCTGCAGAAGATGGCCACCCTGCAGATTCAAATCGTTGAAGATGATTTTCCCGCCGTCCGCGAGGTCGATCTGAAGCTGATCGAACTCGCCAAAGTCTACGAAGGAAAGATCATTACCAATGACTTCAACCTGAATAAGGTGGCGCAACTGCAGGGTGTCGAGGTTCTGAACATCAACGAACTGGCGAATTCGCTGAAGCCGATCGTGTTGCCCGGCGAAATCATGAAGGTATTCATCCTGAAAGAAGGAAAAGAATACAACCAAGGCGTGGCCTATCTCGACGACGGCACCATGGTGGTTGTGGATAATGCCAGGAAGATGATCGGCAAAACCATCGACGTGTCGGTCACTTCGGTATTGCAGACTACGGCAGGAAAAATGATCTTTGGCAAGTGGGATGAACGGGGGTTTGGCCGGTCGAGTACCCAGGTCCAGCCCCCCGCCGCTGTGATCTCCGGAGCGGTTGGGCCGGTAACGCCGGTGCCAGCCACGCTGGTCGAGAGCAAACCAAGCCAGTCTTAGGGGGCTGAAGCGCTAACTGATCCCACTGAGATTGTATTGTCCGTCAAAGTTCCCGCTAATTTGACGCGCTCTCCGGCAACGCGCTTCAAAGCCGCTTCCTCACCTTTGAGGCGGTAGGTCTTCTCGCCGTCAACTAAGGCGAAGCTCTCTCCGCTGTGAACGCAGGCCCGCGTGCAGTCAGCCGCGCCCAAACCTACGGCTGCGGAATGCTTGGCCCCACAATGCGTATCGGTAACGATTCCTTCGTAGTTTTCAAGTGGCAGAGGCGAAGATTGAACGGTCTCGGCCGCCTGGGGCCTCACTACGGCAGTACCTGCGGTTCCTGTCATGGTCATGGAGTAGGCCAAAACGCAAATAATGGCGGTGCATATCGTTGAAAGGACAAACCAGACTCGGAGGCTCACTTTCTTCATCACAGTTTGGTACCTCCTGTGGGCTGCAGGTTGCTTTCTCGGCCGTATCGTTCTCACCGGGTTATTTGAACTGCAAGTCATCAGCCATTTGTGCATCCCGGGCGGTGCCGCTAACTCTTTGAGAAGCGGAGAGTTCCGCCGGACCAACACTTTTCAAACTTAAATCTTGGCACTGGGCAATGAAATAAGTTCGTTAAGTCTCCGGCACCTGCCCTAAGGTCTTTCCTGTAGACGAAGACTGCGACAAGAGGTCGCGATATTGAAGTCCAGCCTTCGCGCTCGTATACTTGCAGCCCCGATGAAGGTAATTGTCATAATTCCGGCTGCCGGTCTCGGAACCCGCATGGCACCGGTACCCACTGGCGACAAGAAAAGAAAGGCTCCGTCGAAGCAGTTCACCGAGTTGGGTGGAACGCCGATTCTGATCCACACGCTCCGCAAATTTGCCGCCGTCGATGCCGTAAGCGAAATCTGGATCGCTTTGCGCGACAATGAGATTGCCGCCTTTCGCGGCCGCCTGGAAAAAGAAGCCAAGGACATATTAAAGAAGAAGGTGGAACTGGTCGTCGGCGGAGAACACCGGCAGCAGTCGGTGGAAAGCGCGCTCGCCGCGATTGCCGCCGACCCAAGTGATATTGTTCTGGTGCACGATGCGGTACGGCCATTTGTGACTGGTGAAATCATTCAGGAAGTTATTGATGCGGCAGAGAAATACGGAGCGGCGATTGCCGGCCTGCCGGCCGTCGATACCGTGAAGCAAGTGGAGCGCACTGCCGAAGGCGCGCTGATCAAGGGAACCATTCCGCGCGCGAGCATTGTGATGGCACAAACGCCGCAAGGTTTTCGTTATGAAGTGATCAAGAAGGCATTCGATGAGGCTGCGGCGGACGGATTCCTCGGCACGGATGAGGCATCACTGGTGGAGAGATCAGGCCACAATGTGGCTGTCGTAATGGGATCGCCGCGGAATATTAAAATCACGGCACCGGCGGATATGGAACTTGCGGAGTTCTACTTAGGGAAATGAGCCACGGATTCTCGCGGATTTTCGCGGATCAACACTGCAATCGCCGCGTAGACTTACTGTTGATGGAGACGCAGGAATCAAGGCTTAAACATTCCGCGCTGAGTGAGAAAATCATCGGCGTTTTTTACGACGTGTACAACGAACTCGGACACGGATTTCTTGAATCAACATACGCTCAGGCGATGCTCATGGCTCTTGAGGAATCAGGGCTGAGTGCCGCTCGGGAAGTTCCTGTGCCGGTGTGGTTCCGCGGCAGAAAAGTCGGACAATACTTCGCCGATCTGATCGTTGAAGACGTAGTGCTCCTCGAATTGAAAGCCGCCCGTACTCTCGAATCCGCCAATGAAGCCCAGTTGCTTCACTATCTTCGCGCAACCAGCGTTGAAGTTGGATTGTTGCTTAATTTCGGACTGCGTCCTCAGTTTCGCCGGCTTCTGTTTGACAATGAAAGAAAAAAAATCCGTGAAAATCCGTGCGAATCCGTGGCCAGGATTTCTTTATGAGAATCGGTTATGGCTTCGACTCGCATGAATTTCGCTCCGGCATTCCGCTCAAGATTGGCGGGGTTGCGCTGGCTCACGAAAAAGGTTTAGGCGGGCATTCCGATGGCGACGTGTTGCTGCACGCTATCACCGATGCGCTGCTCGGGGCGGTGGCTGCTCCGGATATTGGGGCGCTGTTTCCGCCCTCCGACCCAAAGTGGAAGGGCGCGGATTCGGTCGTCTTTCTTCGCGAGGCCCTGAAACGCGTAGGCGATGCGGGATACAGCTTAGCGAATATGGATGCCAGCCTGGTTCTTGCTGCTCCAAAAATTGGGCCGCATGCTGCGACAATTCGAGCGCATGTGGCGAAGTTGCTGGGAGTGCGGGCCGATTGTGTCGGGCTTAAGGCTAAGACGCCGGAAGGACTTAATCTGGAAAATACTGCGGTTGCGCATGTGGTGGTGCTGTTGGAAAAAAGGAAGCAAGCATCTTCGCGTCGCTCAAGATCGAAGCGGAGGAAGGAGTGAACTCGCCGATATTTTTTCGGGCGTTGCTGTTATTCACCTTTCTTATGGGATTCGCGCGCGCGAACGTTCCGCCCCGGGAGCATCGCATTTACTCGAACGCGCAGTACAACCAGGAAGGCGGCGACCTACTGGGAACTGAAGTCGAATTCACCATTAGCGAGAACCGGGTTGATGGCCGTTTGAAAATCTACGAAGGGGGATGTGCGGATCCCATTCCGATCGCGGGCTCTTTAGCGGGCGAAAAACTTCACGTGTCCGGCCAGAGTGAGGCTTATGGCAGAATCGAGATCACTGGCACTGTTCGAGGCAACGGTCTCAATGGTTGGCTACGGCTGGAAAAAGCGCAAAAGTCGGAAAGGATCCGACTCAAGAAAATCGCACTGCCGCATTGTTAGCTTTAAAGCTAGCGCCGTGGCTCCGATCCGAGGACGGCGTCACTTCACACTTTCAAACTCACTTTTCAGTTGCTGATGGCGCGCATCCGCCGCTTTAATCAGGGCGCGAAAAATTGCGCGAGATGGTCCGTCCTGATCAACCGAACGTTCGGGATGCCACTGCACGGCGAGCACGAAGTGATCGGGAGCGGTTCCTTCCAGTGCTTCGACGATGCCGTCCGCGATGCAGTGAGCCGAGACGCGTAGGCCATCGCCGATTGTGTCGGCCGATTGATGATGCGATGAATTCACGGGGAGCACGACACTGTCGCCCTCAGGGGCTAAAGCCCTCAATATTTTTGCGGGGTTTTCGGCACGGCTGAAGCCGTGCCCTTTCAATTCTTTCGTGCTGCCGTGTCCTTTCAATTCTTTTCCGCCGACGATTTCCGCCAGCTTGGAATCGCCCTCAATCCTGATCTCGTGCGCGACGGCAACAGTTTTTCCCGCTTCATGATCGACGAGTGTGCGCAGATCCTCGGGAAGAAAATCCGGAATGTGTTGAATAAGCGATCCCCTATGGTAGACATTCAAACTTTGCAGGCCGTAGCAGACGCCAAGGATGGGCTTACGCATCTTGTATGCATCTTGCAGCAGAAGTTCGTCTACGGTGTCGCGAGGCGGATCAGCGGCGGCGGTATGCGGGGATCTCGGTGCGCCGAATTTCGCGGGATCGACGTCGGCCTTGCTGCCGGGTAGCAGGACTCCGTCGCAACATTCGATGATTTTCATTACTTCGGCAGGCGTTCGATCGAGCGGGACGCGAACCGGTTCGCCGCCTGCGAGTTTGACAGCATTTTCGTACTGGGGGATCGAGCGCTCCGCATATTCAGGATCGCTGGAATGTGGCAAGGGGATGGCGATACGAGGCGGCAACTTGGCAAGCATGTTCAGCTGACCCTCTCAATATCCGCCAGAGTTTTCGCCTGGCGGTAGTGGCGGATTTCCATAACCAGTGCCAGCACAAAAATAATGCTTCCCGCCACCACAGCCGCGGGCAGGGCGATGTGAAGGTAAGCGACCCTCATATCGGGGTGAACGTGGCGCAAAGTTGAGACCGCTCCTACGCCGATGATTCCTAGAAATAGACTCACCGCGAACGAAATCAGAGTGCCGATGAATGTCACCAGCAAAACGCGCACCGGGATCGCGTACCATCGTGGCGGTCGCGGATGGGATTTCGACGGCATACGTCTAACCTACACCTTTCCTCCTGAATTCATCGACGAAGGACGCGACCCGACACGCAGTATTCCGTCATGGTTCGGGAATCGGCTCGATGCGTCCCAGCAAGAAAACATAGCCTACAATCCCCATCAGCAGAATCACGGTGGCAGTCACGAAAGCTGCGGCAAAAGAGTGGGATGCCGCGACGATATAGCCGGTCACGATGGGGGCAGAGATCGCCGCAATCTGTCCGCAAAGATTCACCGCCCCAGCCAGTGTGCCCACGCTCTCCCGCGGCGCGATAAGAGAAGGGACGGTCCACGCAACGGGCGCCGCCGCCGCCAATCCTCCCAAGGCAAGACTGATCCAAATCAGCGCGGCAGTAGGCGTGTGAGTCCGCGCCGCGCCGAAAATCGCCAGACCGAACGCCATGCCTGCCACCAGAACAGTTTGTCGGACACGGTTCGCGTCATGGCCTCGCTGAATGAGAGAGTCCACCAGCCATCCTCCAATCAAAAGATCGGTGGCAGTCGCGAAAAGCCAGGGAACGCTTGTATAGAAGATTGAGTGAAACAAATCCACGTGCAGCGAAACGGAAAGGTAGCTGGGCAGCCACGTGAGCAGCAGAAAAAACGTGTAGTTGTAAGCTCCCCATCCCAGAGCGAGACCGTAGACTTTTCGCTGCCTCAGAAGGTAGCCCAGCGGACTTCCGCCTTGTGCTCTGGTCTGATCTTCCAGTTGAGCGCCGCCGTTCAGAACGAACTGGAGCTCCTGACTAGAGAGTTTGTGGTCTTCACTGGGATTCCGGTAAATCCAATAAAACAGAAGAAAATAAATAAAGCTGACCAAGCCAGTGGCGGCGAAGCTCCAGCGCCAGCCAAAATAGAGAAGCAGCAGGCCAATCAGCGGAACTCCGATGGCGCTGGAGAATTTCGCAGCCGCGTCGGTGATGGCGGTTGCCAGACTTCTCTCCTCGCGCGTGAACCAGTAACCCAGAGCCTTCGCATTCGCGGGAAAAGTAGGGGACTCGCTGACGCCAAGAAGAAATCGTGCTCCGAAGAACCAACCGAGGCCGGGAGCGACGGCCGCGGCGAAAGACGAAAGGCTCCACAAAAATGCGCTCAATCGCCCCACGCGGCGCACTCCCCATCGGTCGAGCAACACTCCTGCGGGCATCTGCATTAACGCGTAAGTCCAACTGAAGGCACTGGAGAGATAGCCGAACGCAACCAGTGATAATCCGAATGAGTCATGCAGCGCGTCGCGGGAGACGGACAAATTAATGCGGTCGAAGAAGTTGACCAGCACTCCGAAGGCAAGCAGAAAGGCGATGCGCCAGCGCCGTCGAGGGATTGAGCGGTTCGTCGCGAGCACCGGCGGTTCTGTAGTCAAAACGCTGCCACCTGATTATCGCGAACATTCTCGCACGAATCCTCGGCGACCCGCTTCCGTTCGCGAAGCCAGAAAATCCGCCGAGCTGCGAAAGGCTTAAGGTTGCAGCACCTGACCCGGCTGCGGATGAACCTGCTGATCTTTAATCTCGCTGGAATCCCATCCGCCGCCGAGAGCTTTCACCAGATAGACCGAGCTGACCATCTGCTGACCAAGCAACTGCGTCTCCAGCCGTTCACTCGTGAGCAGAGTGGTCTGCGCCGTAATGACGTTGAGATAGTCTGTGGCGCCGCCGATATAACGATTGTTGGCGATGGTAAGCTCGCGCCGCGCATCGTCCACCGCAGCACGTTGTGTAACCAGCGCCTGTGACAGTGTGCTCAGATTGCTGATGCCGTCTTCCACTTGCTGGAAGGCCGTGAGCACCGCCTCACGATAGTTCGCCACGGACTGATCGTAGGCGGCGCGCGCGGCCGCCAGGTTGGCGCGGTTTCGTCCGCCTTCAAAGATGGGCTCCAAAGCGTCGGCTCCAAGGGACCAGAAAAGGCTGGGGGCGTTGAGCAGAGGCGCCAACTGCGAACTCTGCCAGCCACCGGCACCGTTCAGCGTGATTTGCGGATAAAAAGCGGTCCGTGCAATGCCGACCTGCGCATTCTGGTAAGCCATCTGCCGCTCCGCCGAGGAAACATCTGGACGACGTTCCAACATGTCAGAAGGCACGCCCAGCGGCACGGGTGGCGGCGTAGCCTGCAGCGGGGCTACATGCACATTGATGCTAGAGGCTGGCTGCCCTATCAAGACCGCAATGGCATGCTCATATTGCGCTCGGGACTGTTGTACTAACGAGAGCTGCGATACCGTCGCATCGAGAAGTGCGGCTTGTTGAGCAACTTCGAGTCCGCTGACTATGCCACCTTCGTGTTGCCGGTTTACCAGATCTAAACCTTTACGCTGGTAGCCGACCGACTCCTGCACCACATTGAACTCGGCATCCAATTCGCGCAGAGAGAAATAGTCAGCGGCAAGCTCCGCAGTCAGCACCAGTTGCGCGTTTCCCAGATCAGCAGCAGTGGACTGGAGGGTGGCGTTCGCCGCCTCCACCTGGCGCCGCACCCGCCCGAATACGTCGACCTCGTAGTTGATGTCGAACGGGATTGTAAAGACATTCTGCGTGTAGGGAGGAACAGTCTGGTTTGAGTTCGCCACGCCCCCCGCTTCGGTTGTTGTCGCGCCACTCAGCGGTCGATTGCCAGATCCGCGCTCACGCACCGCGGAGGGATCCGCGGAAAGCTGCGGAAACAGTCCAGAAGTGGCTATGCGCGCCAACGAGCGGGCCTGATCCAGACGGTCGCGAGCCGCGACCAGGGATTGATTGGCCTGCAGTAATTGCTGCTCATAGGAATTGAGGTCAGCATCGTTATAGATTTTCCACCACTCACCCTTCGGGATCGAGTCCTTGGGCGCGGCCGGTTGCCAGGGCGGTTGTGTCTTCCACGCGTCGGGAGCCGGCGCCGGAGCAGCAGGCCGGCTGTAACGCGGACCGACCGTGCAGCCGGCTGTCAAGGCCAAGAGCACAAGCATCGCCCATGGTGCGGCACGCTTCACTACGCTCCGCCTTTCTGCTGGGTCTGCGGCTGACCGGGCTGCTGCTGATTCGGTGGAGGTTGAGCCACGTTCACTTGCTGTCCTTGTTCAAGAGAATCAGGGGGGTTTACGACGATCCGGTCCGTGGGTTCGACTCCGCCCAGAATCTCTAACGTCGTCCCGTAATCGCGCCCGATGCTGATGGGCCGCAACTGCACTTTGTTATCCGGACCCACGACAGCCACCTGCGCTCCTTGGGCGCGGAACAGCATCGTGTTCACTGGAACGGTCACCTTGTTCACGTTGGACCCGACCGCGAAGTGGACCTCTCCAAATGAGCCGGGCAACAAACGGCCATCTTTGTTAGGTACGTCGACCTCAGTAAGTAGAGTCCGAGTGTTGGTGTCAATGGCTTCGGCAGTTCGCGCCACTTCGGCCACAAACTTTTGTCCGGGAAATTCCTGCAGCGTGATGAAGGTTTTGGCGCCTACTTTTATGTAAGGAGCGTAGGCCTGAGGAACGCTGGTATAAACGCGCAGAGGGTCCACTCGCGCCAGATCAAAAAGCTCGCGGCCTGCGGCTTGAGCACCAGCATTGATCAGCGCGCCCGGATCAACAGTGCGTCTTGTAAGCACTCCAGTGAAAGGCGCATAGACGTCCTTAAACCCTTCCAGTTGCTCGAGGCGGCGCACGTTGGCGTCAGCAGCAGACAGATTGGCTTGGCTCTGCTGGTATCCGCTCGAATACTGGTCGGCTTCCTGGGCGGAGACAGAATCCGTCTTGCGGAGGTTTTCCCACCGGTCGGCGGTGATTTTCGCGATCTGCATCTGAGCGACGATTTGCTGGCGCGTTGCTCGTGCCTGATTCAACTCCTGATCGACTTCGGGCGTGTCTATCTTGGCCAGCAACTCGCCTTTCGTTACCCGGCTGCCAATGTCTCTGTACCAGCGTATTAAATAGCCATTGGTACGAGCGTAGATTGGAGATTCCTCGTAGGCGAGCATCGATCCGGGCAGAATTAGATCTTCATCCGGTTTTTCCGGCGTCGGATTCACCACCGCCACAGTGGGGATCGTCTCTATCTCGGTTTCCTTGGCCAGCGCCCGTTCGTGCGTTACCCGTAGCAACAGGGTGATCCCGCCCGCGAGCAAAAGAACCAACAGCAGCACTCCAACAATGGTCAACGCCTTGCGCGGTGGAGCGGGGGGAAGCTCCGGAGGGCGCTGGATCGACGGAGGCTGATGCCGCGATCGCTTCTGAATCTCCTCAATCTCTTCATCGCGCTGCAGCTGCGAGCTCACCGCATGATGCTCTTCGTTCGCGCCCTGCTGCCGGGATTGCCGATCGCTCGAGATCTGTTCATCCTGCGTTGGCTTCGACATAATTTCCTCAGTCATCCTTGACTCACTCCGCTCGACTCCAATTCTTATTTTTTATTCTGTTCCGCCTGGGACCGCCTGGCTTCCCGGCGGCTATGGAAAATGGCGAACACACTCGGCACGAAAAATAACGTGGCAACGGTGGCAAATAACAATCCTCCGATGACGGCACGGCCCAGCGGTGCGTTCTGTTCGCCGCCCTCGCCGAATCCCAAAGCCATCGGCACCATTCCGATGATCATAGCCAGCGCGGTCATCAGCACCGGACGCACGCGCGTGTATCCCGCGGCGACCGCGGCTTGCACCGCGGGAATGCCTTCATCCATTTGTTCCCGGGCGAAGCTCACCATCAGGATGGAGTTGGCGGTGGCGACGCCCATGCACATGACCGCGCCGGTAAGCGATGGAACGCTTAACGTGGTGCGCGTCAGCAAGAGGAACCAGCAGATTCCCGCCAGCGCTCCGGGCAATGCGGCAATGATGATGAAAGGATCGAGCCAGGATTGAAAATTGATCACGATCAGCAAGTAGACCAGAAGAATCGCGCCCACCAATCCAACCCCTAAACCGAAGAAGGACGAGCGCATGGTGGCTACCTGGCCGCGTACCACAATGTTTGTGCCGCGCGGCAAGTGGCCGTCGAAGGTCTTAAGTATTTTGTCGGTGTCCGCAGCCACGGCGCCCAGGTCTCGATCCTGAGTGCTGGCATAAACGTCGATTACGGGCGCCACATTCCAGTGGTTCACCGTAGCAGCCCGCGTGACTGGCGCTAGCTGTACCAGATTCCCCATCAGCTGCGGACCCTGTTGCGAAGTGACAGGAATGTTCAGCAGGTCTTGCAGGTTGGTCATGCGATATTGCGGAGACTGCACCGCAATCTGATAAGTGACTTCGTTCTTCGGATTCAGCCAGAAATTAGGTGAAGTCTGGAAACTGCCGCTCAGCGAAACCAGCGCGCTCTGGGCTACGTCGCGGGCCGTAAGTCCAACTTGCGTTACCCGCGTGCGTTCGATATCCATGTGCAGCGTTGGCAGAGAGAGCAACTGCTGCACGTGGACGTCGGCCGTACCGGGAATGTGCCGCATTTTGTTGGCAATCTGTTGCGCAATCTCATAACTGGTTCCCATGTCGGTGCCAATGATCTGCACGTCAATGGGCGCGGGCAAGCCAAAGTTTAGAATTTGCGTCACGATGTCGGCCGGCTGGAAAAAGAACTCCACGCCGGGAAAGCGCCGCGGCAAAATTTGGCGCAAACGCCGAGTAAGATCGGCGGTGGGTGGATGCTTTTCCGGGTCCAGTGCAATGAGAATCTCGGCATCGCTGCTTCCGATGGTTCCGTTCGAACTGTAGGACTGGTTGATGCCCGAGTTGGGCAGGCCGATGTTGTCGAGCACAGTCTGCAATTGTCCCTTGGGAACCTCCTGCCGCAGGACAGTTTCAATCTCATCGCAAAGCCGGGCAGTTTCTTCCACACGCAAGCCAGCACGGGCCCGTACATGCAGGCGCAACAGGCCGGCATCCACTTGCGGGAAAAAGTCTTCGCCCAGGAAGAAAAACAGTCCAAGCGAAAGCAGGCAAAAAGCCAGAAAACAAATCACGAATAAACCACGATGCTCGATCGTGGTTTCCAGCAAGGCCTCGTAGCCTCGCCGGAAATCTTCGAACTTGCGTTCGAAGCCGCGCTGAAAACGGCCGAAAAACGATTTGGGCGTTTCCTGGCGATGCTCATGCCCGCGCATGATGTACATGACCAGTGTTGGAATGAGGGTTCGCGATAGTAAATAGCTGGCCAGCATGGCAAAGCTCACAGCCTCTGCCAGCGGCACAAATAGAAATTTGGCCACGCCCGTCAGAAAGAACATGGGCACAAACACAATGCAGATACTGAGCGTTGAGACAAAGGCGGGCACGGCGATCTGCTGAGCGCCGTCGAGGATGGCCTGTCTCATTTCCTTGCCCATGGCGAGGTTGCGCTCGATGTTTTCGATCTCTACAGTGGCGTCGTCCACCAGGATGCCGACAGCCAGCGCTAATCCTCCCAAAGTCATGATGTTGATCGTCTGTCCGATGGCTCCGAGAAGGATGATCGAAACGAAGATAGAGAGGGGAATGGAAATAGAGATTACGATCGTAGGACGCCAGTCGCCAAGGAAAACGAGGATCATCACCGCGGTAAGCGCCGCCGCAATGAGCCCTTCCCGCAGTACGCCGTAAATGGAGGCGCGAACGAACAAGGACTGGTCAAACAATGCGGTGATCTTCAGCGATGGCGGCAAGGCCTGTGCTGCCTGCTGCACAATGCTCTTTACGCCGGCCACAATCTGCAGCGTGGAGGCGTTGCCGTTCTTGTAAATCGACATGAGCGCGCCGCGGTTCCCATCCTGGCGCACAATGTTGGTCTGCGGAGCGAAGCCGTCGCGGATGTGGGCGACGTCCCGCATGTAGAGTGTGGAACCATTGGTCGTCTTCACCGGAAGGTCGTTCAATTCCGCGATGGTTTGCGGCGTTCCGTTCATCTCGACGTTGTATTCCAGCGAGCCCATCTTGATGGTGCCGGAGGGCAGAATAATGTTCTGCGCGTTGACTGCGTTCACAATGTAGTTGGGATCGAGGCCGAAGGCTTGCAACTTCGGCAAGTCGAGATCCACCTGGATCTGCCGAATTTTGCCGCCGTAAGGATACGGAGTAGCGGCACCAGGCACGGTGGCAAGATAGTTGCGTAGAAAGTTCTGCCCAAGATCGAAGAGTTGTTGTTCTGGAAGAGTCTTGCTGCTCAGTCCGAGTTGGATGATAGGCGTGGTGGAGGCGCTGTAGGAAATAATGAGTGGCGGGGTTGTGCCCGGAGGAAGGCTGCGCACTGTGGTCTGCCCGATGGCGGTGATCTGAGCAATCGCGCCTTGTACGTTTGTGCCCGGACGGAAGAAAACTTTGATGACGCCCAGTCCATAGACGGACTGCGATTCCATGTGCTCGATGTCATTGACTGTTGTGGTGATGCCGCGTTCAGAATTGGCCACGATACGGTCGGCCATATCCTGCGGCGACATGCCGGTATAAAACCACACCACGGACACGACAGGAATATCGATACTCGGGAAGATGTCGGTGGGCGTCCGCAGAATCGTGAGTGGCGTCAGGATAATGATGACCAGCGCCATCACCACAAACGTGTAGGGACGTCTTAGGGCTAACGCTACAATCCACATCGCTTCGGCACCACCCAAGAGTTAAAGAGGGCCGCCTGCACGGATGCGAAGCTAACCCATCAGGTTTATTTTAGATTCGATACTGTCCGTATTGGATTCTAATGCGCAGGCTTAATTATATGTTAGGGTAAGCACATGCGCCAGAAGGCATCGGCTCCCAGGAATGGCGAAGGGAATGGCTACAAGCGGCCACCGGGGCGGCCTCGGAGTGAAGAGGCTCGGCAATCCATCCTGCAAAGCACGCTGAAGCTGCTTGCCAAAAAAGGTTTTTCGGAATTAACCATTGAAGCTGTAGCGGCTCGCGCCAACGTTGGCAAAGCCACGGTTTACCGCTGGTGGCCGGACAAGGGCGCTCTCATCGCAGATGCATTTGCCAGCAGCACCACTCGCAAGCTGCATTTTCCCGACACCGGTTCGGTTCGAAGCGACATGAACCAGCAGATGCGGCAGCTTATAAAAGTCTTCCGCAGCCGGCGCGGACGCATCGTGTCCGCCATGCTGGGGGCGGGGCAGAGCGATCACAACCTGATCGCTGCTTTTCGCGAACGCTTCATGAAACCACGACGCCAGGAGGCTTACGCCACACTTCGGCGCGGCATCCTCCGCGGCGAGTTGAAGAAAAATGTCGATATGGATTTACTTCTCGATTCGCTGTACGGTCCCATTTACATGCGATTCCTGATTCGACACGACAGTTTGACTCCGGAATTCGTGGATGGCCTTTGCGAACTTACTTTGGGCGAAGATCGTTCCCACGCAAAGCCGAGGAATTAGGATGATCTCTCGCAGCGTAGTTTTCTGGGAAGTCGATCCGCAGGCGGATTTTATGCTGCCCGGCGGCAAGCTCTACGTGCCGGGAGCCGAGCGGCTGCTGCCTAATATTCGCAAGCTCACGAATGCCGCCCGCGAGGACCGCGTCTTTCTGGTCTCGCACGGTTGTTACCACGTTAAGAACGACCCTGAGTTTCAAACGTTTCCCCCGCACTGCATCAAGGGCACGCCTGGTTCTGAGTTTGTTCCTGAAGCCTTGACCGATAAAGTTCTCACCATCCCAAACGATGCTCGGGCTGTGCTTCCGCACGATCTTTCGCCGTATCAGCAGGTTCTGCTGGAGAAACAGACGCTGGATATTTTCGAAAGCCGCCACGCCGCCAAGTTTTTGCAGCGATTCGGGGACGATATTGAATTCGTGGTATTCGGCGTGGTCACGGAATATTGCGTACGCTTCGCTGCCAAAGGATTACTGGATCGTGGCCGCCGCGTATCTGTGGTGCAGGATGCGATCGAAACCTTGAACAAGGAAAACGGGCAGAAGGCTGTTACCGAGCTTCAGAATCTGGGAGCAAGGTTCTTTAGTACCAGCGAAGCCCTCGCGCTGCTTGATCACCCGTAATATTCCCGCTAATGACACTTTCGCAAGCTCACGTAGTGAAGGGATTGAAGCAGGACAGGACTAGCTGGCAATACTTTCGATCCCCCGCAGCGATTCTGGCGTAAGCGTTAGCGTACTGCTGGCAACATCCTGCTGCATGTGTTCCGGGCTGGAAGTACCGGTGAGCGGCAGTATGCCGACCGCGCGTGCAAACGCGAAGATCACTTGCGCCGGAGTGGCTTCGCGACTGGCAGCCAGTCCGACGATTACGGGATGGCGAAGCACTTCAAGGTTTGCGGTGAGCAGCGAAAATCCCTGATAAACAATCTTGCGCTCGCCGCAGAATCGCCGGACATCGCGGTCCCAGCCTAAGCGGGCATAGCAGCGGTTTTGCACAAAGGCGGGCATCTCCGAGTGTGCCGCGGCGAATTCCTCCAAGTGCCGCAGCGAAACGTTGCTTACTCCCAGCAGACGGGTGCGGCCAGCATCGCGTTCCTTCCTCATCGCTTCCCAGACTTCAGCGTCGGCATCGGTCCATGCGTAGCCGGAGGCTGGTCCGTGCAGGATATAGCTATCAACGTAATCGGCGCCAAGATGGTCAAGCGAACTAGCCATCGACTGCGCCACCTGAGCGGAAAAGCTGGCGCTGGGATCGTAGGGCAAACGGTGATCCTGGCCGGGCCTGTAGGTAAATTTTGTTTGCAGAAACAGATCTGCCCGAGTGACCACTCCGTCACGATAGGCGGAAGCTAATCCCTGGCCGACTCCTTCTTCAAAGTAATGCCGCCGCTGGTTGGCGGTATCGATACCGCGAAAGCCCGCGCGCAGTGCGAGTTCGACAAGCGCTGGTGTTCGTTCTTCTTTCCACGCGGTACCGTAAAGAAATTCAGGAGTGGGCAGGGCTTGCGAACCTCTCATGCCGCTATTCTGACACGATCCGGTTCCTTCGACTTGTCATCAAGACAGGCGACAATAAAACCGGGGACGGTTGCCCGTCCCCGGCCTTTGTTCTTTTCTTTTCCTTTTTGCAATCGCCAAGCTACTGCGGTTGTGCCTGCGCCTGCGTCTGTGCCTGCGTCTGTTCGTCCAGCTCTACGTTATCGCCGGTGTGAACGTCTTCCATGGCGAAAACGATCATGCCAGTGGCAGTGGTGGGCGTGGTTCCGATCACGACAATCTCGCCAACGGCGCGTCGTGGCAAATCGCGAACGTGAATCACTGGACCGTTCCCTTTCGTGAACATGCTGGGATCAAACGAAGGCGGCTTCAACTGCGTGTCCTCACTGATTGCGGCTTTGAACGAAAGCGAATCCACAGGGTCAATCAAGTCAGCTTCGTAGCTGCGAACGGCGCGGAAATAGTCGCCCAGCTTCACGCCTTGGTTGGCTCCCACATTCATATAGACTTTTTGGCCGGTGCCCAGTTCGGAATCGAAGTCCCTTCCCATCACAATGCGGCCCGATACTTTGCTGCCGGTAGGCAGAAAGCGATCAAACCGCACTGGGGGATGAAACGCAACCATCGGCTTCTCGGCAAAAGGAATCGCGGTATCCCCGGGATTGATGGGATCGCACGAGTATTCGACCAGCGCGACGGCTGTCTTGCTGCGTGTATCGATGATTCGCACGCGTCCTACCTCCGCATATGGTTGCCCAGTGGCCTTCATCACCTTGCGCTGTCCGGGATACATTTCATATTCGTCCATATCGCGCAACGCGCGGATAATTTCATACTGCGCGCCTAGAGAGTAGCCACTTCCTTCGAGATAAACGATGTCGTTCTTGACGAATTTGGTGGTGTTGGGGGTTTGCAGGCCCCCGGCTACAAAGTTGGCATCCGGCAGGGTTTCACGATTGATGAAACCGGCGCAGTAAACATCTGCATAGGTGGGCATCTGCACCCGCTGGATCGGGAAACTGGGTATCGTGGGAATCGTTCCCGATGGCGTAACCACATTCGCCGTAGCGGTATCCAGCGAGGTTTGAGCCCAGCCTGTAGCTGCCGCGAGTAACAATAACCATCCTATTTTCTTCATGTTGCCTCCGGAAAGGGACCGCCCTCGGCGCCTTCCCCATCAAATGCCATAGAACTGCTGCTTCAGATGGAAGGTAACAAGGGGGTAAGAGGGGGTCAAGGTTACGAGGGTGTCAGGCGGAATGTGAAAACAGTTTTTTTCGGGTAAATTTTCACTCCACAGTTGCATCTACAATTCGACCCCTGTAAGATTCGCGCCGAACCTTTGCTCTAATCCGAACCTGTTGATTCAAGATGATTTCTGCGCCTAAAACTTATCCACCTCGGGTTTTGCCCTTGCGGCTGCCACGAGTTTGCGTCGCCGTGGCGGCTTCTGACCCATCGGAACTGATCGAGAAGGCCGAAGGCCTGATCCGCGATAACTCTTTTCTGGAGTTCAGGTTAGACTACATTTCAAAGCCGGGCTTGGCGCTTCCCAAGGTGAAGCACTTCCTGGAAACCCATTCCGGCATTACGGTGATTGCTACCTGCCGGCGGACGGCAAGTGGAGGCAAGTTTCGCGGTTCAATCGTCTCGCAACTGGACATTCTGGCCAAAGCGGCAGCTGCGGGATGCCAACTCGTCGATGTCGAACTCCAGACCGCCCTTAAGTGCAAGCCGGAGCAGTTACAAAAACTTCGCGCCCGCGCCGCACTCATTCTTTCCTTCCACGATTTTCGCGGGACCAAGAAGCTCGATGACACGCTGGAAAAAATGCGCGCCTATCCCGCTGACTTCTACAAAATCGTGGGTACGGCCACCACGCTCGCCGACAATGTTTCCATGATTCAATTCCTGGGCCGCGAGAGCGACAACCATTCCATCGTGGGCGTTTGCATGGGCGAGCAAGGCATCATCAGCCGCGTTCTCGGAGTGCGCGCCGGCAGCGTGTTTACCTTTGCTGCGGTCAGTCCGGGAGAAGAAACCGCTCCTGGACAGGTCACCGCGCAGGAGTTGCGCAGCGTTTACCGCATCGAACAGGTGGACGCCGCGACTCGCGTTTACGGTGTGGCCGGAGATCCCGTTGCCCACTCGCTTTCTCCCGCCATCATGAATGCGGCGTTCCGCCGGGAGAATGTGAATGCCGTTTATCTGGCGCTGCACGCCAAGACTCTGAAAGACCTGCTCACCTGCGTCCGCGAAATTCCTATCCATGGCCTCAGCATCACCATGCCATATAAGGAAGCGATTCTTCCTTACCTGGACAACACGGACTCGCATACTACGAAGATAGGCGCCTGCAACACTGTGGTCCGCGCCCAGGACGGCAAGTTTTACGGCTTTAACACCGATACGTCCGGAGTGGTACGCCCATTGGAGCGCCGTCTGAGCACCCTGCAGGATGCAAAGATTTTAGTGCTCGGTGCAGGAGGCGCTGCCCGCGCCGCCGTCTTTGGGCTGAAGGAGCGCGGAGCGGAGGTGTTCATTCTGAACCGCAGTACGGCGGCTGCGCAGAAGCTTGCCCGGCGCGCCCACGCGCGCTCCGTGAAGCGCGGCGACCTGAAGAAATATTCCTTTGATGTAATCATCAATGCCACGCCGGTCGGCATGGGCAATAGCCGCGAAACTCCGCTGCAAGAGAAGGAAATCAACGCGCGCTACGTTTTCGACATGATCTACGATCCACCCGAAACCCGGCTGCTGCAACTGGCCAAGGAGCGAGGCGCGCAGATCATCCCCGGCATTGAAATGTTTGTGCACCAGGCTGCCCGGCAATTCGAGATTTGGACGGGAAAGCCAGCTCCACAGGACGACATGCTCCAAGTGGTGATGTTGTCCCTGCAAGAACGGACCGCTCGAGCTGCTGCCGCAGCCGCGGCCAAAAAGAAGTGATTCGTCTTCAGGCCGAGCCCGGTTTTCCGAATTTGGGCTTGGGAACCCTGATAAAACCTCAAGATTTCCTCAGCGATGCCTCCTGTAATGAAAAAGTTGCATTTTCCCATCAATCCGAAGTAATATGCCCTACGGGGCAAATAGTAGGTTTCCCGATTTGACCCTGTACCGCTAAGTAAACTTCCAGACTCGTAGCTCAGGTTGTGCAAAACAACATAAAGAGGCGGTTCGTCAGCCTCCGTCCCGGTTCGGAGAGTTCAATATGTCGTGGTACGCATACTGCCTTACCGAGCACCAGACCCTTCCTAACGGCACCCGTTCCCGACGCCCTTTCGTTATTGAGAATGTTCAAGGCGTGAACGGAGCCCCTGTCCTCAGCTATCCCAGCGGCGAGTTTGCTGTGATTGTGAGCGAATACGACCCCAACAGCGCTCCACTTGATCAGAAGGCGGCCATCGACCACGCCCGCGTAGTCAGCGGCTGCTTCCGTAATTCCACGGTGCTGCCCTTCCGTTTCGGAACCATCTTTGAGAGCGATGACGCACTTCGCCAGGCTGTCCGGGTAAACCGGCGAGCTTTCGGTTTAAGCGTCGCCAAACTCCGGGGCAAGTCCGAAATGCACATCAAGTTGACGGTTACTGACGGCTCGCTGCGCGAAGCCATGATTGACGTCGTGCTGCCCGACACTGTGGGCGGCGACTATCTTTCCAAGCTACGCGTCAAGGCTTCCCGCGAGCGTGAGCGCCAGACCAAGGCTCGCGCTTTGTCCGTCCAGGTACATAAGCTGTTCAACCCGCTGGAAGAAGAAGTGAGCTGCAAAAAGGTCGCCCCGCAAGGCATGCTCATTGACATTGCCCATCTCATCGATTCAAAGTCGGTGGAAAAATATCAGAACCGCTACAACACGGCCGCCAAGCAATTGAAGAATTGCCAGGTAGCCATCAGCGGACCATGGCCTCCGTACCACTTCCTTCCCGGGAAGCTGCGTACCGTGGCGGGGAATAGCTAGTTTCATTTTCGAGCCGCTGGATCGTGCCGGCGGCTCGAATTTATCCTTTCCAAAGCATGCACCTGCATTGAATGTGCAGGCTTATGCACTCTCAATCCACATCATTGCGATTTGCAGGTTCGGCTTTCCTACGACGTCGAGTGGTTAAGCCTTGCTCTATCAGTGCCTTACTGGTTTGAGCGATACAGGAAAGGCGCAAAGAGCTTTTGGTTCGGCAAATGCATCTTCAGATGTAACCAAGAGGCCGTACATAAAAGCAATGACCCTCACTCTCTTCGCCTCGAAACATTTCCCGAAGTGCCGTTCCAACTGGCGGAGCGGCGACTTGCATAGCCTTTCCTAACCACCTACCTCTTCGCCTCTTCGAAATTTGGCCCTAGAAATAGGGCCATTTTTCTTGCCAACGGCTGCCCCAAGAAAATCAAAAGAGCCTCCATACGAAATGCGCCAGCAGTGCAAAAATAGAGAGCATGAACACTCCGCCTACCCAGATCAGGAAGTTCCACGTCATCTTCGGATCGTTAATCTGTTTCTTGTCCATGCCCTCAAGCTAGCACGCTCGATCATCGAAGATATCGGGTTGACGTGGTAGGTCCCTATCTTTCCTCGGTTGCCTCTCTCCGATACACTTGGCTGCAACTATGACCACGGCTCTCCGCTGCTTTATTTCCTTCCAGATCGCAGTCTTATTGCTCTCAGTTATGGTAACCGCCCAAACCCAAGCACAATTGCCACAGTCCGCGTTATCGCGGATGGCTGGTCCGCAATCCTCTGCGACCGACCAGCAGAATTTCCCTCCGCTGCTTTTGCAGCAACTTTCTGCCATCAAGGCGGCGGCGCTGAATGACGATTACGCTTACCGCCAGCTCGCTCACCTCACGGAAAACATCGGACCGCGTCCCACCGGCTCGCCCCAAGCCCTAGCCGCCGCCCAATACGTTGCCGCCGAACTCCGCCAACTGGGCCTGGAGGTTCGCCTGCAGCCGGTCGTTGTCCCGCACTGGGTCCGCGGAGCTGAAACCGCCACCTTGGTCGAATATCCCGGCATGGTTCCGGGCACCACGCAGAAGATCGTGCTCACGGCCTTGGGTGGAAGCTCCTCGACTCCGGTCGACGGAGTCACTGCGGATGTCGTCACGGTCAACAACTTCGACGAACTCGCCGCGCTCGGCCGCGATAAAGTTGCTGGCAAGATCGTCCTGTTCAACGAGATCTTCGACAAGCAAAAAGCCGCCGCGGGACAAGCCTTTGCTGCCTATAGCGAAGCCGTCCGCTACCGCGTGGCCGGACCAAAAACGGCGGCCGATCTGGGCGCAGTCGCCGCCCTGGTTCGGTCGGTGAGCAGTGCCGATTACCGTCTTCCGCATACCGGATTCAGTTTTCCCGCAAGCATTCCGGCCGCAGCGGTGACCGCCGAAGATGCTGATCTCATCGTTCACCTCGCTGCACAGGGCAAGGTCCGCATGCATCTCACTCTCACCCCGCAGAAGCTGCCTGACGAAACCAGCTACAACGTAATCGGCGACCTCAAAGGCTCAGAACATCCCGAGCAGATTGTCATTGTTTCCGGACATCTGGATTCCTGGGACCTTGGCACTGGCGCAATCGACGACGGAGCAGGAGTCGTCATGGCCATGGAGACGGCCGAAATTCTGCAGCGCCTACACCTGCGCCCGGCCCGGACCCTACGAGTTATCGCCTGGATGGACGAAGAGACCGGAGGCTCGGGCAGCAAAGCCTATTCCGCCGAATACTCCACAGACTTCCCGCACTATATCGCCGCCATCGAGAGCGACTCCGGTGCGGGACATCCTTTAGGGTTCGAAGTGAAAGCGGCTCCCGCGGCCATTGACTTCCTACGCCCTGTGCAATCGGTTCTTCTCAGCATCGGCGCAACCATCTTTCAGTCCACCAGCTATTCCCCCGAGGCCGATATCGAGGCCATGGCCAACGCCGGAGTTCCTGCTATCGGCGTGATGCAAGACGATCGCACCTATTTTAACTATCACCATTCCGCCGCCGACACGCTGGACAAAGTTGTTCCAACTGAGCTTCGGGAAAACGCGGCTACTATGGCGGTGCTGGCGTATGCATTGGCCGGCACGAGAGATCCTCTGCCGCGCTAAGACTGGCGAAGTTGATGTGAGTGAATCAGTTCAGCACGGGGCTCGCAACCGATCGGGATTTCGGCTGACCGTATTGAAGGCGGCGAACCGAAGGGCCATGCTTGCTTACTTCAACCCAAGCTCGTTATCGTACTGTCGGATGACCCCATAGCATTCGCAGGCGGAGTTTTCAAGCTTCTTGCGATTCACTATCTCCACCGTGCCACGGGTATACTCGATGAGCTTCTTCCGCTGCAAAACACCGGCTGCCGAACTCACCGTAGGTCGATCTGTGCCTAGCATGGTTGCGAGAAAATCATGAGTGATAGCGAGCGATCCTGAGTCTACTCTGTCCTGAGTCATCAGCAGCCACCGTGCCAGGCGTTGTCCAATATCGTGCAGCCGATTACACGCCGCTGTTTGCGCAACCTGCATACTTCGAATTGCAGCATAGCGGCTCAACGTCAGTCGCAGATCCGGAGCGGACTCCAACGTATTCCGTAAGGCTCCGACCTCGACCCTGAAGCCATCGCCCGTGATTTGCACTATGGCCTGAAGCGTGCTCCAGCTTAGGCCAACAGCCGCCAAGGTTCCTGTAAAGCCCTCATTTCCAACTATGCCAGCCTCGGCTGTTTTTCCATCTTTCATTACTACTACAAGAGAAATCAAGCCGCGATTCGGGAAATACGCAAAGTCCAGCTTGCTACCGGCCTCGTGAAGCACGAGATGGTTGGGCAAACTGACATATTCGAGATGAGGGCGCAGTGAGGCATACTCGCGATCGGGGATCGATAGCAATATGAGGCTGCTGACTGATTTCCCTTCGGTATTGGTCCGCTCACCAGATTGCACCACTTGGCCGCTCTGCCTTTCACAAACCATCTTTCTGTAGTAGCGTGTTGCGCCTAATCGATCAGGGAAAAGCGTTAGCTCATTCCGTCCGGATGTCGCGGCCAGGTGACTTCTCTCTGCGCTCACCCTCTAATGCACAGCAAAGCTTTCCCACCAGGATCATCAGCTTCGCCGGTTCCATTTCCTTGCTGACCTGGTGTGCAATCGATCGCCAGTCCCTATCTCCAAGCTGCGGGGCCATAACGAAACTCCTTGTCTCACAATTCCAAAGTTACGTTAGATTCAAAGCTGAGTCTGAGCAATAATGCACATTGAAGGGCACAAGACGCGGCGCAAACGCTGCCAGATCGTCAGGAAGAAATCTTCGATGTACGTAGGATGCCCGACAGACCAATCAAATTGACGCATGTAAAGTGTGTGCGTCCGTGGACAGACTTCCGCCAATTCGAGTCTAGGACCGAGGCGGGTGAGACCGGAACTGGAATGTTAACGCGGCATCCGGCCAAGAGGGCGGGAAGAATCGCCGTCTTGCACGAAGAAATAGAGCTCATCTATATCGCCGACGAACGGTATTGGCGACAGGCGAAGCCGAGCAATGCAGCCAAGGCAGAGTATTACCGCAGACAGGATAGGTTAGAAGAAATCCGGAGCGAACTTGCTGAACTGCAAAAAAAGTGATCAGCTCACGGCGGTACGACGAAAACGAGTCAGAGACACTTTCTGGACTGCCCTGTCCCAGCGGTCACCGAGCGTCACCGAGCGTCGAAAGCGCAACAACCTGATGCGAGGCGAGATCACGCGCGACAATTTCGGCTCCCTCAAACTAAGTCGTTAGGGGCGCACCCCATAGGCGGCAATGAGGCGAAAGCTAATATGGATTGAGGAGAAGCATTTTGGAGGTTTTGGCTGCTCCGAATGTGGCTGGCGGTTCAAGCCTACTGATGCCCCCACTGGCAAGTCTTTCGATGAAAGGATGCGCAACTTCGAGTTGCAGCGCGACAAAGAATTTGCGTCGCATGTTTGCGCCGATTCACCGAAGAGCCAAAAGCAAAAACGTAAATGATTCCAATGAGCACATTGGCCCGAGAAGGAGTAAATAACTGCACCTGCCCGGGCCAAACAGCTCAGAGTGCTCTTACGCTGTTACGAGAACGTCGTGGTTTTGCAGGGTCGAGGTGACAACGTCAAAGGTGTGAACCTGGGGCGTTCCCTCGATAAACTTTGCCAGGGTCTTCAACACTTGCGGATAGGCATTGGTGTTGTAAGTGTCGGCATCGTTCTTGTTATTCCACAGGCTGATTGCGGTAACGTCGACTCCGCCGGGACCTGCAAATGTGATCTCGTCTTTAAAGCCATTCTGTTTACGAAGCAAAGGAAGGACGTCCTTCTCAAAAGTTCGCGTGTAATCGGACAACATATTGGATTTCAGATGAATTGAGACATTGCGTGCAAACATAGGCAACCTCCTTAAGGTTGGGGTTGCTAAGAGAGACAACTTCAGATGGGCTGACTTAGTTCAGGGAACCTGAAATGAGGAGAAGGTGGTAACCACCTCAACTCAACCCTAGTCTCATGCCGCGGGACTGTCAACCCACAGGACGCGATCCGCAGTCTCTGATTGTGGCTAGACCGTTAATTCGACACGGGTTACTAACTCTTCAATACAGGATGAACGGTATCGAACAGGCCGCCCCAAGCCCATAAGATTCGCTTGTTCTGAAACGTCACTCGTCGCACTGAATCAACCCCGGGTGTTGGGTGGATTTCACAAATCGGCAGGTCCGTAACGGCTGCCGAAATCGAGAGGAGAATGCCCTTGAATCTACGATTGGGAAAAACAGCAGCGGCAGCGGTGATGGCAGCGGCGCTTATGTTTCTTATGGCAGCCCCGCGGACTCATGCCGATGATCGCTCACATTGCCAGCATGCCGTCGAAAAGGCTGAGGCACGACTGGACAAGGCGATCCGCAATAACGGCGAACACAGCCGCGAAGCTGAAGACCGGCGTCGCGATCTGAATGCCGAACGCCAGCGTTGCTGGGAGCAGTACCACCAGTGGTGGAATGGAAAAGAGCACCGCTGGGAGACCGAACAGAATTGGGACAACGATCATCGCTGACCGAGCGAACTGACAAACCGAGAATAAGAGTGAGAGGCCGTCTTGCTGAGCATGCGGGACGGCCTTTTGCGCTTTACCCTTCTTCGCAAACTCCTGGCCCTCCAGCAGCATCCAATTTTCTGCTTATCAGGAGAATGAAAATGAGATCGCTCAAGGCCATGATTTTGCCTGTACTCTTGCTCACCGCTGTTTCGTACGCTCAACAGAATCAACAGGCTGCTCCCCCACCTACCGACCAGAGTTCGTATCCTTCCGAAACTCACAAAATGACTACTGCGGAAAAGAGCGACACGCCCTCCGCGAACGGACAACCCGTAGACCTGAATAGCGCCAGCAAGAAAGACCTGGCCGCTCTTCCCGGTGTTGGCCCCGATCACGCGCAAAGCATCATCGACGCGCGACCCTTCGCTTCCAAAGAAGACCTGCTCAAAAAGAAAGTGATCTCTCAGTCGGCTTACGAAAAAATTCAGAACCTCGTTACGGCCAATGGCCCTAAAAAACAATCTCTGCCGGAAGGACCTCAACCCTGACGGCCCATGCTCGGACCTACCGACTTCTCTTGGGGAGCTGTCGATTGCAACAGCTCTTGAGGCTCCATGCACCCGGAGACCCTGTTGACGCATCTTAATTTTGGCGCTTATCATCGTCGTTTGGACTTTTCCTCATGGACGGCTCAGGGAAGCTGTCGCAGGATTTTAGAAGTGACACTATGGATAAAAAGAAGTTAGAAGGATTCAAGAAGCGGCTTGAGACGCGGCAGCTGGAGCTGCGCCGGACCGTCTCCCGCACGCAGGCCGACGGGCGCTCCGCCGATGAAGATACGGCCCAGGACATTGCCGATCGCGCCGCCAGTTCCTACACCAAGGAGTTTCTTTTCAGCCAGAGCAACAATGAGCGGCAACTCCTGCAAATGGTGGATAAAGCTCTGGCGCGCATTCGCGAAGGCAGCTTCGGAGAGTGCATCCACTGCGGCAAAGAAATCAACGCCAAACGTCTGGAAGCTGTGCCTTGGACCCGCCACTGCATCGAATGCCAGGAGAAACTCGAGCAGGGATTGCTGGAAGAAGCTCAACACTAGCTCCATTGCTTTGACGCTGCCGTTTTCTGGCTGCTAGACTGGTGGTTCGTCCCCAAAACAGAGGGCTCATCGAGACCAAGATTGGAAGGTAGTCGTGCGCGCACAGACACGCCATCAACTTAAGCAGGACGCATTCAGCCGGGTCACCATCGACGCCGCGGAGAAGACCGCGCATTGGAGCGTGGAACACAGAAACACTCTGGTGATCGCGGTGGTGGTGCTGCTGGTCATCGCCGCCGCGGGCGTGGGCGGTTGGTACTACTTAAGCGCGCAAAACGAGAAGGCGAGTCTCGACATGACGCAGGCCATCAGAACCCTCGAGGCCCAGATTCGTCCCGCCGGAAGCCCTGCCCAGCCCGGAGTTCCCAGCTTTACCTCCGCCAGGGAACGCGCCGAAGCTGCCAAGAAACAGTTCCAGACGATTATCGACAAATATCCGCACACACACTCGGCTGATGTGTCCCGATATTTTCTGGGAGTGACTTCCGCCACGGAGGGCGACAATGCAGCCGCTGAAAGTGACTTCAAGGCGGTGGCTTCCAGCGGGAATAAAGAGCTGGCGTCGACTGCCAAACTCGCGCTGGCTACTCTCTATGGCAATACCAACCGCAGCAAAGATGCGGTGACCGTTTATCAGGAATTGATCAACAAGCCGACAATTTCAGTGAGTAAAGTAACGGCACAATTGGAGTTGGCCGAACTCTATCAAACCAGCAACCAGCCGCTCGACGCCAAGCGCCTTTACGAGCAGATCAAGAAAGACAATCCCACCACCGAAGCGGGACAGATGGCGACCCAGAAACTGGCGGAGCTGAAGTAGCTTTCAAGCAGCAACTTCCAACAGCACGAATCTTTCGCCGGCGTCAGCTTACCTTCGTAATTGCGATCCAAACTTAAGCGGTGAGTTGCGGTCCTGGCTCAAGCAGAATCAACCAGAGTGCATTCTTGCGTCTGAGTGAGGGACCATGCGGGCATTTTGGCAACGGTGCGCAGTCATTGCGATTTACATTCCTACTAGTCTTTCTGCTTCCGCGTTCGCGCAGCAACCAGATTCCGGACAGAGTCTGGGGGATGTGGCCCGTAAGCTGCGCAAAGACACGACCAACGAAGTCAAAATGACGGATGCGGATACGAAGAAGCTGTTCGAATCAGTGGACAGAATCTTCGCCTTTGCGGCCGACGACACCGGCATGCCGAAGCATGCCGCCGTAAAACGGCGGTTGGTGAGTAAAGCGGATGTAGAAAAGTATGCCGCTGCGCAGATGGCGAAAGAAGATTTCAAAAAGAATTTCGCTCAGGAAGAACTCAGCCTGAAGAAGTTCGGGTTTCTGCCGCGGGATTTCAATCTGCAGGAATTCCTGGTGAAGTCCACAGGCCAGCAAATTGCCGCCTACTACGACGACGAGACGAAGACAATTTCCATGCTGAACTGGGTTCCGCCTGATCGCCAGGAGCCGATCCTGGCGCATGAGCTTACCCATGCCCTGCAGGACCAGAATTACGATCTAGCGAAGTGGATGAAACCTGCGCCGAAGCCTGCGGGCAAGCAAGCGAATAGTAACGCGCCTATCGACGGCGACAGTCAGATCGCGCGGAAGGCCGTAGTCGAAGGCCAAGCCATGGTAGTTTACGTCGACTATATGCTCAAGCCCGTCGGACGCACCCTCGAAGATACGCCCGGCCTGATCTACCAGATGGAAGAGCCCGCGGTGAAGGCAGTGATCGATTCTCAGATGATGCACGATGCACCGATGATTCTGCGTGAGATGGGAGGCTTCCCTTATCAGGAAGGCTTAATCTTCGAAGGGGAACTACTGCACAAGGGCGGGAAAAAGATGGCATTTGCGGGGGCATTCGTGCGTCCTCCCCGCAACTCGCACGAAGTGCTGCAGCCGGAGGCCTACATTAACGGAGACAAATTGCCAGCTGTGCGTATCCCGGATATGCAAGCGGCGCTCAATCATGAGTACGACGTATGCGACTCGGGCGGGATCGGAGAATTGGATGTGCGGGCATTGTTGAAACAATATGGGGAACGAAAGATTGCGGATGAACTCTCCGGCGCATGGCAGGGCGGATCTTATGTGACCTTCCGCAGGAAAGACAAAGCAGTTGCGGAAGTATCGCCCAGCACCGCCGATGTGGCGCTGCTATATGTTTCGCGGTGGAAAACGCCGCAGGCCGCCGAGTGGTTCGCCAGTTTCTATGCTCGCACGATTTCGCAACGCTATCGCACCGCGACCGTGCAGCCGGCGCCTGCTTGCTCGGGCGACAATTGCCCGGTGTCGATTGCGCAAATTTCGACCGAGGAAGGCGCAGTGATCGTGGAGCATTGCAAAGATAACAGCGTGGTCGTCTCGGAAAGCTTCGATCCTGAAACCGCAGCCAGGCTGCGCGTCGCCCTGCGCGAAAACACCAGCGCAGTTCATGCGGGATTTCTGCCGCAGGGGGAGATCGGATTGCGCCTATTTGAGATTCCGGCGTTTCAGACTTTTGCAGAACAGGTTGGATATCAGATCGCGAAAGAGATGAGTCATTAGGTCCGGCGCCCACCGCCGCACTGAGCGGGAAGTCGGATCACTTATTCCCGCCGAATAGCGATTCTTCCAGTTCGAGGCTCCGGCAGATAGTTTGGATTATTTCGTGCACTGCATTTGACTCGACGAACTGAAAGCCATAACGAAACGCGCTCCGTTGGCGAACGATTGCATAAACCGTCACCGGCCCGAACGGCGATGTGAATTGCAATTCCACGAATTCACCCACGGGAACCTCGAGCTTCAGCAAAGCTGAAATTCCAGATTCGCTGATATCGACGGTGCGGCCGACGAGAACGCCGCATGTCTTCGTATTAATTCTGATCTCAACATCAAGCTTGAAGCGAGGTTGTCGACGGGCATCGGGTAGACCTCGGACTGGCCTCGCGACAGGCTGATTTTGCGCTTCCATTTGTACCTAACTCACCGGACCCGGCTAACGGGAATCTGCATTTATTCTAGAGCGGACAAGTCTGTATGCCTTATCGGCACAGGAGCCGCGAACCTTTAGGCCAGACTCCGCAAGGCTATTATTTTCAGTTTTGCGTTGGAGTTGATTAGGATGATGTTCGAGTCACAATCTCTAGCGAAAACGGAATTTGGCCGTGGCCAATTGTGGATTAAAGACCTTATGAAACGTTCGCGGATCCTACGAAACATCGAAGTACTGATTCTGCTCGCCTGCTTTGGTTCGCGATTTCTGCAGGCACAAACTTCGACAAATTCTCCTCCACAACCAACTTCGTCCGTGCTCGCATCCCGGGTGGCGCGGCTCAAACATGGCGTCAACGCCAGCGAATGGTTCGCGCAGGTTTATGACACACGCGGATATACCAAGGAACATTTTCAGAGTTGGACCACGGCGCAAGATATCGCGCTGATGAAATCCATGGGATTCGATCACGTGCGGCTTAGTGTGAATCCGCAACCGATGATGGCGAACCATCCACCCAACGAAATTCCGGCAGAGTATCTCGGATACTTAGATGCGGCGGTGAAGATGATTCTGGATCAGCAGATGGCTGTCATCATCGATCTGCATCCGGAGAGCGACTTCAAAGCGCGACTGGCAAAAGACGATAGCTCGGTGCAGGAGTTGGCGGATTTCTGGCGAGCGCTGGCCAGGCATTACTCTACGTGGGATTCCGAGCGTATCTTCTTTGAAATTTTGAACGAGCCCGAGTTCCCCGATCGCTATCGCTGGTATGGAGTGCAGACAAAGTTGGCATCGGCGATCCGCGAAGGGGCACCGCAGAACACCACCATCGCGGCGGGAGCGCGCTGGTCAAATGATGATGAGTTAGTTTTTCTTGAGCCGCTACGTGATGCGAACGTGATCTACAACTTTCACTTTTACGAGCCACACCTCTTCACGCATCAGGGAGCCACTTGGGGAGTTTACTTCTGGCATTGGGTGAAGGGGCTGCACTATCCATCGTCGCCAGAATCGGCGGCAAAAGCGGCGGCAGCAGTGCCGGATGCTGTCGACCGCCTGACGGTGATTCGCTATGGACAGGATCATTGGGACGCCGCGCGCATCGACGCCGAGATTACGCAGGTTGCGGATTGGGCGCAGCATAACGGCGTTCCGGTGGTGTGCAACGAGTTCGGAGTCTATCTCGCCTATGCCGACCCGCAGGATCGCGCCGCGTGGATTCATGACGTTCGCACAGCTTTGGAGCGGCACGGCATGGGGTGGACCATGTGGGACTATTCCGGCAGCTTCGGAGTTGTCGTGAAAAAAGATGGGCGGAGCGTGCCGGATGAAATCACTCTTCGTGCTCTGGGGCTGAATCAGCCGCCGGTAAAATGAAACCCATTTGCTGAGCATTCGCTGGCATTGGTTGCCCCACCGTCAGTTTGAAAATGAGGATGTTCTTGCCGAACGACTCGAAGTGCAAGTCGCGGAACTCGGCGAAGTGGCGCTGCAAATCCTGCGGTAGAGCCACGCCCCAACCAGCTTGAACGACCCAGACCGTTCCGCCGGGATTGAGCCTGTAGTCTGCGATGAGCCGTTGCCATTCCTGGGGAAAGTTGCTCGCCCAGAATTGCCATCCTTTGTAGTCCTGCGAAACGACGTGGTACCCCCCGCAGGAAAATTGTTCGAAAGTTGCCGGCGCAGCCTCGAAAGAAATCGGCCGGTGCCGGCACAGATAGTGGCCAAGAATCAGATCGGTCTGGTAATCGGTGAAGATGAGCTCGTTCGGTTTTACATTCTGCTTTATGAAACCGACCGCAGCCGTCATGTGGGCCCGGCTTTGATCGGCGCGGTCCATGCTGGGCGGTCGGGTCTTGCCGAACGCAATGCAGGCCACAACAATGAGAGCGGCGGCCGTAAGCCCGCGCTCCCATCTGTCTGCTGCCAAACGCGTCATCGCTACAGTGACTCCCGCCACCCCCGGAATAATCAGGAATGCAATATGCCGCGTGCCGCCGTAGGGGTAAACATGCGCCAGCGCAGCGGCAATAGCAATCACGAAAGGCAGAAGCAAGAAGATTCCCAATCTGCGCGAATCGTCTCTCGGGTTCGGGAGATCGTTGCCACGCAACAGCAGCACAACTCCCAGCACGAATAAAAGCCCCATCACATCGCCCACTGCGAGTTGCCCGAAGAAATACTGAAAGACTCCAAAGCTGTGTCCGACTAGAAACAGCAAGGGGTTGTCGTGCGCCGGATCGAAATAAGAGCGGCGAAGAAAAAAGTCGCTCATCCAGCCTTGCAGCGCGGTTCTCGATTCGCCCACGCCGAGCTTCGAAATATGGCTCTTGTAGAGAAAAACGGCGAGTGCGAGTGCGCCGATTTGTCCGAGTGCCCAAGTCGTCTTCAGCGTCGGGGAAAATCGTTCAGTGAAGAGTCTGATTAGCGCATAGATGCCGAGGGCCGTGGCGAACCAGAAGGCGGAGTAATGCGACAACATCGCCAGGTAAAGGCTCAGGGAAAACGCCACCATGCTGGCCGATGAATTCTTTGCAAAAGCATCGTCCAAAAAGTACAGCGCAGCCGCGAGAAACGCCAAAAGCAAAGCGTATTGCCGGATTTCCGCTGAGAGCAACACGACGGGCGGAAGAAATGAAACAAAAATAAGACCGATCAGGCCGGCTAGATCGCCGGCCGAATTCCTGAGCCACTTGTAAAACACCCAGCAGAAAACTACTCCCGCCAGGACGGAAGGCATGCGCAGCCAGGGTTCCGAAGTTCCGAGCGCGCGCCAGAAATACAGAACGAAAGTCAGAAGCGGAGGATGCGAAGCGGTGAGGCTCTCGCGATAGGCGAGCAGCAGCGACGGCTGATTGGCTAACCGAAAATGCAGCGCCTCATCAGGATTGAGGAATGTGCCGGAGGCGGCCCAGATGCGGGCGAGCAGACCAAACAGAAGCACGAAGGCCACCGCCAGATCGATGCGACCTAGGGGCCACGATTCCGTGCTGCTCGCGAGCCTGATGGTTTGCTGACGTGGACTTGGCATCCTGGTGGCTAGATCGCAAATGCCCCCAGCCATTTTACCGGCAGGCTCGCTGCCAGGGCGTTTGCGAGGCGCTCATCGGCGGTGACCATCTCAATCCTGAATTGAATTGCCGTGGCGACATACAGAGCGTCGTAAACGCTGCGGTCGTAAAGAAGAGCAATCTTGAGGGCTCCGGGCAATAAGATTTGACTGGAGATGGTTAGGAAATTTCGATCCTTCATGCCAGATGCGGCGCCTTCCGCAAGAGTCCGCGACCATCTCCTCTGGCGAACACCCTTCCACAACACATTGCCGATCTCGACCCAGAAAATATCCGGCACCATGAAGTCTACTTCGCCGGCTACGTAACGCTCCAAAAGCCGAAGAGACTGGGCACTGAGCGTCTCGTTCGCCGAGGGGATCACCCATTTCACTGCTACGCTTGCGTCGAGGACGAATGCCGTCAACGATTCCGGTCCTCGCGAATCATTTCTTCGGCGGTTGGAAAAGAACCGGAGTTCTGGGATCGAACAGCACGAAACTCTGCCATTCGGTTGTAAAATTCACGACGTCCTTGAAGTTCCTTAGCGGTGGGTACGTTTTGTTCGAGCAACGAAATCACTTCCGCCGCAATTGACTTGCGGTTCTCACGGGCGCGTTTGCGAAGAGCCCGGTACAGATCGTCGGGAACGTTCTCCACGTAAAGAGTCGGCATAGGGATTCCCTAGGCAAAGTATAGCATGTTCCTCGGTGAAGGCAGTGGAATGGCCATCCTTGACACTCCTTTCCCAAACCCATTATTCTTGAGTTTGATCCTTGCGGTACTTGCGCCGTCTTGGCGTGCTTCCGCGGGCTGGATGTTTGGGACGTGCGCGGAGGTTTCCGATGTTCTTCGAAATCAAAGACTTGGAACTTCATCCGATAGAGTTTTCGGAGAGGTTTGAGCCAGGCTCCATCGATTTGGGTGCGGATTTCCGGCAAATCGCGCCAATCGAGAGCAGCGGGCGGGCGGATCTGGTCGAAGAGCATCACGGTAAGCACAAGATCATTCAAGATATACGTATTCAGGGCCGCCTTGCGACCACTTTGGAAACGAACTGCGGGCGTTGCCTTGAGCCTCTCACGCAGGATGTGAAGCGCGAGTTTGATCTGCTCTATCGTCCTCAGGGCGCAGATGCTGGGCGGGACGAAATGTCGGTGACCGACGCCGAGGCCGAGATCAGCTATTATGAAGGTGAGGGAATTCTGCTGGACGATGTAGTTCGGGAGCAGATCCTGCTGGCGGTCCCTTTAAAAGTAACGTGCCGCGAAGATTGCAAGGGACTTTGTCCGCATTGCGGCCAGAATCTGAATCAGGAAAAATGTTCGTGCACGGTGACGCGAGAAGAGCCACGGTGGGCGGCGCTTAAGGAAATCCGCGGCAAGCTGGCAAACTAAGAGTGAATCAGCGAAAAATTGATTATCGACGAGGCTGAAGTGCCTCTGCGAGAGGAATTGTTAGACCATGCCTAATCCAAAACGAAGACATTCTCAAAAGCGCACATCCACGCGGCGGGCGCACGACGCTCTCAAGAGCCACTCACTTTCCGAGTGCCCTAACTGCCACGAGAAAAAGATGCCGCATCGCGCTTGCACCAAGTGCGGTTACTACAAGGGCCGCGATGTGTTGCAAGTCGAAGAAGCCAGCTAACTGCCTGCCAACATGCCTAGCGTGATCGCGCTGGATGCGATGGGTTCGGACCGGGCGCCTAAGCCTGAAATCGAAGGGGCAATTCACGCCGCACGCAATTATGGGGTGCGCGTGCTCCTCGTCGGTCCGGAAGAAACCATCAAAGCGGAACTCGACCGTCACCCTTCGGCGTCGCGACTGCCGCTCGAGATCGTCCACGCCAGCGAAGTGATCACCATGGAGGATAAGGCGGTGCAAGCTGTTCGCGCCAAGCGCGACTCCTCAATACGTGTCGGTTTGCGGCTGGTACGTGAAGCGCAAGCCGATGGCTTTGTCACCGCCGGCAATACTGGCGCCGCTATGGCCTCGGCAAAAATGGTGCTGGGTGCGTTGCCAGGAGTGGATCGCCCCGCGCTCGCGGCGGTTTTCCCCACAGCGCCGGGCACCGCAGCAATTCTGCTGGATGTTGGCGCCAATGTGGATTGCAAACCGCATAATCTGGAACAGTTCGCGGTGATGGGTGAAATTTATTTTCGCTCCATGTTCGGCGGCGTAAAGTTCGGTGATTCCAGAGGCAGCCGTTCGGGATTCAGCAGCGTGAAATCGCCAAGAGTTGGATTGCTTTCCATCGGCGAAGAAGAAACCAAGGGCAATGATCTGACGCGGGAGTCTTTTCAATTACTCAAGCGTCTGCCGTTGAATTTTGTCGGCAATGTCGAGGGCCGCGACTTGTTCAATGGTCACGTCGATGTAATTGTTGCCGATGGCTTCGTAGGAAATGTCGCGTTGAAAATTTCCGAAGGTGTCGCAAATCTGGTGCGTACTGTTCTCAAGGAGTCGTTGAAAGCGACTATCACGAGTCAGGTTGGTTACATGCTTTCCCGCAGCGCATTTGCCGATTTCAAGAAGCGCATCGACCATACGGAATACGGTGGCGCTCCGCTGCTGGGCGTGAAGGGCGTATGCATCATCACCCACGGCTCTTCCAACGCGAACGCCATCAAGAATGCCGTGCGAGTGGCCGCAGAATTTTCTCAGCGGCATATTAACCAGTCGATCGAGCAGGGGCTGGCCGCGCTTCGAGCCGCGCCGGCGGAAGTGGAAGTCATTCCGGCCACTTAATTTCCCGCAAAATAATCATGACCGAATCCACTGAAGTTTCGCAATCCTCGCAATCAAAACTCGCGTTCATTTTCCCCGGTCAAGGCTCACAGGCTGTGGGCATGGGGAAAGAACTCGCGGAAAAATATCCTATCGCAAGGCAGACGTTTGAAGAAGCCGATGAAGCGCTGGGGTACAAACTGTCAGAGATTTGTTTTGCCGGGCCCGAAGAAAAGTTGCGTCTTACCGAAATAACGCAGCCCGCACTTCTCACGGTGTCGATTGTCGCATTGCGCGTCCTTGAGGGACGAGTGCCCAAACCGAGCTTTGTCGCCGGCCACAGCCTGGGTGAATATTCAGCTCACGTGGCATCTGGAACAATGACTTTTGCAGACGCCGTGCGCACCGTCCGCAACCGCGGGAAGTATATGCAGGAGGCCGTTCCGGTGGGGGTTGGGACCATGGCGGCGATCCTGGGAATGGAATTGGAAAAAGTCGTCGCGGTTTGCCATGACGCCGCGCAAGGCGAAGTCTGTTCGCCCGCTAACATCAATTCGCCGGAACAGATTGTCATCTCGGGAAACACCGCTGCCGTCGAACGAGGAACAAAGCTTGCGGATGAGCGTGGCGCGAAGCGAGCGAAGATTCTTCCGGTCAGCGCGCCATTCCACTGTTCTCTGATGAAGCCCGCGCAAGATCGTCTGCAAGTGGACCTGAACGCTTTGAAGATGCAAAAGCCCGTCTACCCGGTGGTTTGCAATGTGGAAGCATCGTTAGTCACCGACGAACTGCGCGCCCGCGAAACCTTGGTCGCGCAGGTGACCGGCGCGGTCAGATGGGAACAGAGTATGCGCCTGCTCATCAGGAGCGGTGTGCAGACGATGATTGAAATCGGTTCCGGAAAAGTTCTGTGCGGACTGATGCGCCAGATTGACCGCTCCACAAGTTGCCTGAACGTAGGCGATGAAGCTTCGCTGAACAAGACCCTGTCGCAGCTTGGCGTTTAGAATCGGCTTCATGCCGATCATGCTAAGCCGGCTTCACTAGTGGAATTCCAAGTCGCAAGGCGGCGAGCTGATCGTCTTATCAGTTTTATCCACATACAGCTGGGCGTGTTGCGCGCGGCCGTTTACGATCACATCGATCACGACCCCGCTTCCTCCGCCCGGGCAGTTGCTTTCGCCGTAAATGTCATAACTCTTGACGACGCCCCACGTACCGCCCGGCCCCCAATCCTGTTTGAATTCGTTGAACGGATATTGCGAGTGATTCTGTGGATGCTGCTGCCATTCGGGATCGTGATAATAAATCCCGTAAGCAGCTTCGAAGTTTTGCTGTTGCAGAGCGGAAAAGAATTTGTCGGCAATCCGCTTTTCCGGCCAGAACCGGTTCCACCAGCCCACGCAGGCCAGGATCAAGATAAGAACAATGATCGAAATAATTCGCGTTCTTTTCTTCCGCTCTTTTTCGGGATGGTACTCTTTCGCGTCCAGTAAAGTCATACGCCACTAGAATAACGGACGCGGCCGGTAAGGGAAAGGTTCCGGGAAACGCGGTGAATGTTCTACAACGTTCGCTTAAACAGAGGTATTGCAATCCCGAGCGTAACAGCGGCGAAGATGCCCAAGAACAACATGTCGCCCCAGACGGCCGCTAGAGTGGTTTCTTTCAGCAGTAGACATTTGAACCCATCGACAGCGTAGGTAAAGGGGTCGACCTTCGCGATGGCTCGCAACCAGGGGGGGAAAGCCTGTATGGGATAAATCGCTCCGCTCGGGAAAAACAGCAGGGTATTCAGAATGCCGAACATGGCTCGGGGGACCAGCGGATCTTCGATTCTCACCATCAGCAAAAACATCATCGTGTTGAACGCGAGCGAAGTCAGTAGGATCATGATCAGAAGGCCGAGAATCGTGGCGGGATTGAAAATTGTGCTCACCCCGGCAATCAGCGACCCGATCACACAAATGATGACGCCGGTCATCACTGCCTTGATGGCGCCCGCCAGATTGAGTCCCAACACGAGTTCTAGCTTCGTGATTGGCGTGACCAGGTAGCCCTCGTGCACACCTCGCGCCTTGTCATCGATGTAGAGCATGCCGCCGCCAATCATCACTGAGACGAACATGGCCAATGCCAGCGAGCCAGGCAGCAGATATTTCATGTACTCGATGTAGGGATAAAGCTCCACAATGGAAAGCGCGGTTTGCTGCAGAATGCGCGGCTCAACCGTGGGCTGATTCAGCGAAGCAACCAGGTCAGTGAGCTCCGATTCCAGGGCGGAACTCATGAAGTTGTCGCTGTTGTCCACGACTAACCCAATCTGCGGATGATTCTCCTCATAAACGCGCCGCGAATACTGAGGAGGAATGATCACCGCGCCGTCGAGCTTGCCGTTGCGGACATCTTCCATCGCCTTCTTTTCGTTGTCGTAATAGACCGGCACGAAGGTTCGAATATTCGAGCGCACGGAATCAAATGCCTCGCGAATCCTTAGCGCCTGCGTGCCTTCGTCCTGGTCGACAATGGCCAGGCGTGCATCGCGAATCTTTCCCCCGAATGCGTTGCCGAGAATAACGAGCTGCACCAGCGGAAAGATCATCGACGCCAGCATGAGCGCCGGGGAGCGAAAGAACTTGCGCATCTCGCGCTCGACAATAGCCATCATTCGGTTCATAAGTTCGAGTCTGCCTGTCTCATGGCTGCAGCCCTGGCCGCTGCGGCATCACGAAGGCGTACGCTTTCTGCAATTCGTCTCGTAACTGCCGGCCGGTGTAGTGTACGAACACATCGTCCAATGTTGTGTTCTGCACCGAAAGCGACTTCACGGCAACTCCGGCTTCGACGGCCATCTCAACAAGCTCAGTCGTGGTCCGCGAGCCATTGCCGGTAAGAATTCGATACATGCCGGCTCCCTCGTGCTGAACAGACGTGACTTCGTCCAGCGTATGCAGGCGCTGCTCCCAATCGTCGGGAGGATTTTCAAATTGCGCTTCAATCACATTCGATCCCGGCACGCTGGCCTTCAAAGCCATGGGTGTGTCGAGCGCCACAAGTTTGCCGTGATCCACAATCGCGATCCGGTCGCACAGCCGGTCGGCTTCATCCATGTAATGGGTTGTGATCAGGATGGTAAGGTGACGCTGGGTTTTGATATTTCCCAGCATCTCCCACACGGCAACGCGGGAAACGGGATCGAGGCCGGTCGTAGGCTCGTCGAGGAAAAATATTCTGGGATGATGCACCAGCCCGCGCGCGATCTCCAGCCGGCGGCGCATGCCCCCGGAAAGCGTCTTGGTTTGAGCGTCGCGCCACTTAGTCAGGTCCACCAGTCCAAGCAGCTCCTCGATCGAGCGCTTGCGCTCTTTCGCGGGCACATCGTACAGCTTGGCATAGATGTTCAAATTCTCTTCGACGGTGAGATCCAGATCGCTGGTCAGAGCTTGCGGGATCACTCCGATCGTCCTGCGCGCCGCGTCCGGTTCTTTTGACACATCGTGGCCCGCGATTAAGGCTTTTCCAGAAGTGATCGGGATGAGCGTTGTCATCATGCGAATAAGGGTCGATTTTCCAGCGCCATTCGGCCCGAGCAGCCCGAAAATCTCTCCTTCTTTTACGTTGAAGGAAACATCGTCCACAGCGGTAAAGTCGCCATATTTCTTGACGATGTGCTGCACCTCGATGGCATAAGGAGCCTCGGGACCGCCCGTAGAAGAGTTGCTGCTGTCCACTTTGGAATTTACCTCCGCCATCATTGCTGCCCCGCCGCCGCGCTCTGCGGGTTGTTCTCCCCTTTCATCTGCGCGGGAGACACTAGCACTTCCGCCGTCATTCCCGGCACGAACGCGCCCTTCGGATTATCCAGCCGAACTTTCAGGACAATTGTCTTGATATCCCGTTTGCGCCGGCTGACATCACGCTGCGTAGCAAAATCGCCTTCGACTCCCTTAAAGAAAACTTTTCCGCTGGTGATCGTCCCTCCAGGTAAACGCACACGCATCACATCGCCGTAACCGATGTGATCGGCATAAGTTTCCGGAATCGCGGCCCGCACCCACGTGTCGTTGAGGTCGACGATGGTCACAATTGGCGCGCCAATGTTGACCACTTCTCCCTGCCTTGCCGCCCGCACCGACACTGTTCCAGTCACCGGGGCATAAACGTTGGTGTATCCCAACCGCACCGCCGCTTGATTTTTCTGTGCAATGGCATTCTTCAGATCGGCCTCGGTCGATTGCACCGTACTCTGCGCTGCATTAGCTTGCTGGGTGCGCGCGATGGCGGAAGTCAGATCCGCATGTGCCGCCTTCACCAACTCTTGCTGCGCCTGCACGGTAGCTTGCGCAGCCTGCAAGTTGGTTTCCGCTTGCACGCGATCCTGTTCTGACTGCACTCCGGCTTTAGCTAATTCGATCATTCGCCGGCTGTCGCTCTCGGTACGATCAAGTGCGGCCTTGGCCTGCAGAAGCTGCGCCTTGGCGGAATCGAGCTTAGCCTGCGCATTCGCCACGTCGCTCGATGTCGAGCCGGAGGTCGATCGCTCCGTATGCTGCATCTCCGCTACTTTGTGCTGGAGGCTCGTAATGTTCGCTGCTGCCGCTGCCTCCTGCGTCTGCAATTCAGAAGGATCCAGAACGGCAATCAGATCTCCCGCCTTCACCGGCGTGCCTTCGTCCACCAGCAACTTCTGAATGCGACCCTCCACCTGCGCGCTGACAATCACCTGGTTCGAGTCGACGGTGCCGATCAGCACCAAATCTTTGGAGTGGTCGGTCGAGAAAAAATAGTACGTAGCGGCGATCACGAAGATGATGCCAAGAAGAATGAAGAACTTGTTGCGAGCACTCACTTGCGTAGCCCTCCTGTCGGCTTGCTGGGACTCGGCACAAATAGCGCGGAAGAAATGAAATCCAGCACTGCAGCCCGCCGCTGGGCAATTCGTTGCGGAGCAAGCGGATTGAAGTGCACAATACGCCGCATCACCGGGGCGCTGCTGAAATAGAAGACAATCATCGCAACCATGGATGGCACAAAGTGTGCCGGATCCACTTTTCGGAATTCCCCTTCCGCGATTCCATGGTGCAGCAGCTCTCCCACACGGCGATAGATCGGCTGAAAATAGGTTTTAACCAATCGATCGATATGCAGCGAGTTGCCTTCGCGCGCTCGCATCATCTCGCGTTGCATCAGCTTGGGATAAATCTGGTTAGAGGCGATGAAATCGAAATACGCTCCCACATAAGCCGTGATCTTCTCGCGTGACGGCAAATCACTGTCGAGAACCTTGAAGACGCTGGCCTTCATCCCGGAAAACGCATCGTCGAGCACCGCGCCATAAAGTGTTTCCTTGTTTTTGAAATAGTAGTAGAGCAGTGCCTTATTGACGCGCGCTGCGCGCGCAATAGCGTCAGTGCGGGCGCCGGCTATGCCGTTCTCGGCAAACTCCTTCGCAGCAGACCGCAGAATAGCGGCTCGGCTTTCCTCGGGCTGGCCACGGGAACCTAGGCGGGGAGTGGCGCGACGCTTACGCAAGAGCTGAACCATAGACTAATTAACCGGTTAGTTAAATTATATACGCAGCTCGACGATTCGGAAAAGGGGATTGTTGCAGACTCTATCGCACTAACTTAGATTTCGAAATTCAACGGGCTGGCGGCGTCATTTGTGACCCTTTCGAACGAGTTCGCAATAGCTTCATGGAATATGCACTATTCCGACGGAAGTATCCCGCGTCAGCTACGTGCCGGTTTTAACTTGGGACCCCACTCCCGCACCCAATACCGCCGCAACGTGCGCTCCTCTCGGCGATCCCAGCCCGCTACACGCATCCCAGCCACTTCCCGCCGAATAGGCGCCGTTGCTCCCAGATGTGATGTCGTTGAAATCCTGCCCGGAGCCTGAATTCTGGTAAAGCGTCGGATTGATAAATCCCGCAGGTTTTCCGGCACTTTGATTGATGAGCGCAATTAACGCGGCCCAGAGCGGCGCGACAGCGCTGGTGCCGCCGATCACGCCGGATTGTCCATCGACGAGAGTAACGTACCCGGTGCCCGGATCGGCATCTCCCGCAACGTCCGGAACACCGCGACCAACGTGGCCACCGGGATTAGCGGATGACGGAACGCCGGCCGAACTCTGATAACTGGGGAGCGGAAAAACGTCGCTGATACCGCCTCCAGTCGCGCCTTCATTATTTGCCAGTTCGTTCCACACGGTTTCGCTGGTAATGGTATTTCCGGATGCCACCAAATCTGTGCCGCCGCAAGCCAGCACATTCGGACTCGACGCCGGAAAATCCACGTGATTCAGGCCGTCGGTTACCCCGTCGGTCGAGCCATCGTCTCCGGCCGCCACGCAGACAGTTACTCCCATCGCGGACGCTGCCTGAAATGCCGAATCCATGGATGTCATCGCCTGCTGGGTCCAGGAAGATTCGGGACCACCCCAACTGATGGAGATCACCGAAGGATTATTCGTGCTGTCGTGCGCCGCGGTTGTGATCGCGTTCAAGAATCCGGCATCGGTGTTCTCCGCAAAATAGGCGACGATCTTTGTGCCTGGTGCGATCGATCCGGACACTTCAATATCCAACATCACTTCGCCGTCCGGACCGTTCGGATCACCCGTGGGATTGTTGCTGCCGTTGCCGACCGGTACTGCCGACACGCTGGGCGTCTTCGTCAGTTTGAGTTGATTCCAGTAATTGCTGAGATCCGCAGGCTTAAATCCGCCGCCCAATTCAATCAGCGCGATACATTCTCCCGATCCGTCTACACCGGTAGGAAAATCATAAAGCGCCGCAACCTGGGGCGGCGTGTAGGACAGGCTTACAGCCGCGGCACGGGCTCCCGCACGCCCATGCCGCCTACGAAAATGCGGCTTGGCCTGGGGACGATTATCCAATCCGAAAACGCCTTCGACCACGTCGTGCAGTTCCGCAGGCAGATGGATTGCCCCGGTGCGGCCGCGATATGTGCCACTGGGATGTTCATACTCTTTCAGCTCCACACCAAATGCCTGGTTCATTGCCGCTACAGGTCCAGAGAGAATCACCGTGCGGCGAGCCGCGCTCTTCTCCTTCACCAGCAGCTTGTGCGCACGGGCGAATGATTCCACCAGAGCGATACTCTTGGGATCCGCGCCATGAAGTTGCTCAAATTCCTTCCGACTCACGATGGAAAGTTCCGCCCGCGGTTTGATCGGGGTGCGAGGCCGCAAACGAATTGTCACGTCCACGGTCTCGCTGGGACTGGCTGGACCTATCTCTCGCGCTCCTTCCAGCGGAGTGCGTTCGCTACCGGCAACTGGCAGACGTTTACTGGGAGTAGACATATATCTCCTTTGCTGGGCCCGAGTCGTGCGTCAAGAGAAGCAAGCGGCGTTACCACGTGGATTCTTTGCGGAACTCGATCCAGGGAAAGAGCCGAATTCTGCCGCCTCCGAGCCGAGGCTGGCCCGTCCAATGGCTGGAAAGTAGCAGCCCACTCGCGGCAAGGCAAGCTGTTTTTTGCGCTTGTTACGAAATGCGAACAAAATAGATTCATTATCAATTGAGGCGCGAACCATACTTGATTCGGCTTTGACTGTTCTCGATGAACTCTTGCGTTAGGATGCCGCTGGACAAATCAGGTTGCCGGACGAGCGATCGTTATTCGAACTTAAGTACTACAATCTCCGGGTTCGATCCCAGCCGCAGCGGCGGTCCCCAGGTTCCTGCTCCGCTCGAAGTGAAGACCTGCATGTGTCCAATGCGGCTCAAGCCATACACAAATTGCCGGTACATTCGCCGTGCCATCCAGCTCCAGGGGATGAACTGGCCAAGATGCGTATGACCCGATAGTTGCAAAGAAACGCCCGCAGCCTCCGCGACTTCCGGACGGTCGGGAGCATGGGTCAACAGAATGCTGGCGCGATCACGGTCCAACGAGACGCCGCGCAGCACCGAGGCAAACTGCCCGTCCTGCACCGCGTTCCGGTAAGGCACGCCAATAATCTGTAAGCCATCTACTTCCACTTTCTCATTGCTGAGCACGCGCACTCCGGCAGCCGCAATGGCCCGCAGATACTTGCTGTCGTCGCCGAATTGCTCATGATTTCCCGCGACAAAATAAACGCCGTGCGGCGCCGTTAATTTGTTCAAAGGCTCGGCCGCGCGTCCCGCATCGATCGCTGTGCCGTCGTACAGATCGCCGGCGATAAAAACTGCGTCCGGCGCTTCCCGCAGAATCTTCGCCACCATACGCCGCAAAAAGTTCCCGTTGCGCACGTGCCCCAGGTGCACATCGCTGATGAGCGCCGCTTTTCTCCCTCGCCACGTGGCCGGCAAGTTTGCCAGCCGTACCGTGGCGCGTGTAATTCGCGTCCAGCCCGCGTTGAAAACTCCGTAGATCCCGGCCATTGCGGCAATGCCGAACAGCAATTCCGTCATTCGATGGAAGTTCACGTCAAGCCCCGCCAGGCGGCCAACGCCGAAAATAATCCAGGAAGAGATCGCTGCAAAAAAGAGAAATGTCAGTAGCCCCATCCAGACTGCAGCCGCCCTGTAAAACGACCGCACAAGAACATTTGTATAGCGAAAGGCCAATAGCGAAGCAGCCACAAAGCTCACCGACAACACGCCAAGAACCAATTTGATCAGCGACCTGTGACCAGCGCTTCCTGCGAATGAAAACACCCACGTCTCATAGAGAAACAGATGCACCAAAAAAAGAACAGTTTGGAGAACTACAATGAAACCGACGAAACGTCTACCTATGCGCATGCCGCATTAGATTCCCCAAACCGCCGTTCGGATTGTTTTAAGAGCCTCATTTGCGAATATTGACCGGAAACAGGCGCCGCTTTCGGTGGGCGCGAGCAATTCAAAGGTTTAAAATTCCACAGCTGCTCCCTTTCCCAAGCGAGCGATAATTACATCCGTAACCCCGGTAACCTGGAATCGCTTGCAGAAACAATTTGGTTGCGCCAGGGTTGATACAAACTAAGAATCTGGGGGCCTTGCCATGCGAGACCGAATTGCCATCTCGACTGCTTTCTTCTTGTTGACCTCCGTGACCTGGGGCCAGCAACAGCCATCCAGCAGCAGCGCCCTGCCGGGCGGATCGCAGAGCATGCCGGGTATGGATATGCCGGGGCACGACATGTCCAACATGAAAGACATGCCTATGGGCGCCGGCAAGGATGGCGACACCAGCAAAGATAAAGATGATAAAGATAAAGACAGCGACGCCAGCATGCACGCCATGCATTCCATGGAAGGTCACATGGACATGGGTCCGCACATGAAGATGACGGCGCTTCGTCCCTCCAGACCCGGCGACGCCGAGCGCGCGCAGATGGTGGTCGATGCCGCGCGCAAAGGGTCAACCAAATACCTGGACTATCATGTTGCGCTGGCCGACGGCTTCAGGATTTTCCATCCCGAGATTCCGCAGAAGATGTACCACTTCACTAACTACCAGTATGCATTCGAGGCAGCTTTCAGTTTCAATCCGGAGCATCCCACATCTCTGCTCTATGAAAAACATGGCGACGACTACAAACTGATCGGCGTGATGTACACCGCGCCCAAGCGCTTTGGCGAGGATCAACTCGACCAGCGCGTCCCCTTGAGTGTCGCGCAATGGCACGAGCACGTGAATTTCTGCGCCGCTCCCGCGGGACGAAAGATGGAATCTCTCATGCCGCATCCTCAATTTGGTTTACGAGGATCAATCACCACCCAGGAAGCGTGTGATGCCGCCGGCGGAACATTTCATCCCGTAGTCTTCAACTGGATGGTTCACGTCTACCCCTTCGAAAAAGACCAAGCCAGCATTTGGTCAGTCGGCCGGCAACATGGTGATGCGGACTAGCTCGACGATGCAGAATGCAGTGCTACGTTGATCTCTGATGTAGCGCAGCGTGTTCGGCGCTGCGATCTTATCGTTATTTCGGAGCTGCAATTTTTATCCGCTGCTGCCGACAAGTAGTTCGCCATCTCCTCATCCCAGCCAGACAGAACACTGCGCCACTGTTCCATCGTAAGAATGGATTTCATTTCGCTTTCCTTGCTACCGGAAGTGCGCTCAATTCGTCTGTAGAGGGGTGATCGAAAGTTGCCAGAAACATCAAACCGCAGGGAACTTTCGGCAAAGCATCTGCGTAGTAGTGAAGTAAGCAGCCAGCGAGGAGAAGCTGGCAGAGATTTTCCTTAACGTGGGATTTTGCGGGGTTAGGGATTCTTTCACTTTCGGTTTGGCGGCCCAGGTGAAGAACCCCCATGCACAGCGCGGCAGGCCTTGCGGCTTGTCTGCTGAACCCCAACGGATGAATTGTAGGCGATTTGCGACAAAACACCAATGTTTTCTCGCGCAAGTCGTGAACCGGGCCGCCCCAACCGTTCTCCGACGAAACTCGGAGAAGAAAAAGGAGCAGTCATGAAGTTCGCGACAGTTTCAAAAAGTATGGTTCTTGGATTGGCATTGCTGTTGGCATCGAGCGCGTTCGCCGCAACCAAAGGCAGCTTGCAACTAACGGACCCGGTCACTGTTAACGGAACAACCCTGAAGCCGGGTGACTATAAGGTCCAGTGGGAAGGAACTGGGCCCAACGTCGAACTCAGCATCCTGCGCGGCAAGAACGTAATGGCAAAGGTTCCTGCTCGCGTGGTTGAACTGCAGACTCCGGCTTCGAACGACGCGGCTGTGACGCGCGTCGATGGCGGACAAAAAACCCTTGCTGGCGTCCGTTTTGCGGGAAAGAAGACCGGGCTGGATATCAGCGAAGCGACCACCAGCATGCAAAGCAGCGGCTCCAGTCAGTAACTTTTCTGATGGCAGCAGGAACGGGAGCGAAAGCGTGCTCTCGTTCCTGCTCAGTCTTGAATATCAGCGAATCAATTCTTCACTGTCATGGCATCCGAATCGACGGCTTTCTTTCCAGTAACCCCTTCGAGGCCTGCTAGCACGCCGCGATAATCGTTCTTGTCACATTGCATTGCAAATCCGCCCTTCTTATCGCCGTCGGCCCACGTCAAGCCAACAAAATGCTTCTTCGATTTGGTAAGCGCCATCAGCGCTCCGATGCCGAGGGAGACTACAGCTAGCCCAATTGCAGCTCCAACTCTGCGATGAACATCTTGGCCGTAGCTGATCTCCGTGACAGCCGATGCGGGAATCGTGATGACCTCGGTTTTGTCTTTTACGAGGCGGACCTGATTCTGATCAATAAATAATTTCATCCCGGTTCCCGCCTTAGTATCGGGTATCGATCCGCCGTCATATGTCACCTTATAACTGCCATCGCCGGCGAAAACCATCCCCGGAATCGCTAAGCAAAGCACGACCACGATCAATTTTTTCATAGCTCTCCCCTGGTGGGTTCCGACACGGGAACCCGCTAGATTATGTTTAGAGTTTTTGTGCTTCGGGGCCCGGCACGGCCGCTCGGAGGGAAGAACAAAGATCGCGAAAGGCTGCGCGAGAAGATTGTGATGTGGGAGCGCGGTCCTGTCAAGTAACTCTAGAAACGCCCGCGTTACTCATCATTTAACAAAAAAAGGAGCACCCAAGCGCTCCCAAACTGAAGTACGAAATGCCCTCAATACTTCGGCACCTTCGGATCCACTCTCTCCGCCCAGGCATTGATCCCGCCCGCCAGATTGTGCACCTTGGTGAATCCCGATTGCTGCAGGAACGCAACCGCCTTGGCACTTCGCCCGCCCATCTTGCAATGCACGACGATTTCGCGGCTCAAATCCAGTTCGTTTACACGCTTTGGCAAATCGTTCAGGGGAATCAGGTGTCCGCCGATGTTGCAGATCTGATATTCGTGCGGCTCGCGCACATCGAGCACAAACAGGTCTTCTTTCGCATCCAGCCGACGCTTCAACTCTTCCACTTGAATTTCCGGAACTCCATTCGTCACCGCTTTTTCCTCCCTGCGAATTCCGCAAAACTCGTTGTAGTCTATCAGCTTCGTCACCGTAGGATGCGAGCCGCACACCGGGCAATCCGGATTCTTGCGCAGCTTCAGTTCGCGAAACTTCATGCCCAGCGCGTCGATCAGCAGCAGTCGACCGATAAGCGGTTCGCCCACTCCCAGAATTAGTTTGATCACTTCGGTAGCCTGCATCACGCCCACCAGGCCCGGTAGAATGCCCAGCACTCCGCCTTCCGCGCAGGAAGGCACCAGCCCCGGCGGAGGCGGCTCAGGATACAGGCAGCGGTAGCATGGTCCATCTTCCGTAGCGAACACGCTGGCCTGCCCTTCAAACCTGAAAATCGATCCGTAAACATTCGGCTTGCCCGTAAGCACGCATGCGTCGTTCACCAGATAGCGCGTGGGAAAGTTATCCGTGCCGTCGGCGATAATGTCAAAGTCGCGAAAAATTTCCAGCGCATTCTCGCTGCTCAGCCGCGTGTCAAATTTGCGCAGGTTCAAGAATGGATTGATCCCCGTCAATTTATCCGCGGCAGAATCCAACTTCTTCCGGCCCACATCGGCTGTCGAGTGAATAATCTGCCGCTGCAGGTTGGTGTAGTCGACTACATCAAAATCGACCAGGCCTAACGTGCCGACGCCCGCAGCCGCAAGATACAGCGCCAACGGCGATCCCAGACCTCCCGTGCCAATACAGAGCACGCGCGCCGCCTTCAGCTTTTGCTGCCCCTCCATGCCGACCTCAGGCATGATTAAATGCCGCGAGTAGCGCAGGATTTCGTCCTTGCTGAGTGTTACTGGAATTTCGGTAGTGATGGTGGCCATAAAATCCTCGATTGAAACTTGGGAACGCGCGCCGTCAGAATAAGGGCGCTAACAACAGGCAGGGCACATACAACAGCGGTTTGCAGCGGCAGGGCTCAAATCTTTATTCCCGCAATTCCTGAGTCTCGCAATCACGCAGTGCCTCCAGCAATGGAAGGCACAATAGATATGTTATCACCTTCCTTTACCGCGGTCGCCTCTTTCTGCAAGTAGCGAATGTCTTCGTCGTTAACGTAAAGATTAACGAAGGCCCGCAGCTTTCCGTCCTCCGTATACAGATGCCGCCTCAGCTCGGGATGCTGCGCCAGCAGCGAGTTCAGAGCTTCGCCGACAGTCGCCGCCTCTATTTCGATTGTGGATTGTTTTCCAACGTACTGCCGCAATGGGGTAGGGATATGAATCTTGCTCATAGGTCTAGGATAGAAGATGCGGCGGCAAAGCGCCAAGATTCAAGGCTGGAGGCCGATTGTTCGGCAATACGTGCCCCTGTGGAGACAGCCGCCCATTCGACAGGCTCAGGGCAGGCTCCCGGCTGTACGTTGCCCGCAGGGCCACTTCCCGCTGCTAACATGAACCTGTGCCGCCGCTTCTTGACATCCGCCATCTCAACATCGAGTTTCCGACCGCCCAGAGGGTGGTTGGAAACTCGGCGCTGACTTTCCCAACACATACCCTCCGTGCGGTTCGCGAGCTTAACTTTTCCATAGCTCCCGGTGAAGTGCTGGGCCTGGTCGGCGAATCCGGCTCCGGAAAATCCATTACATCTCTCGCGATCATGCGCCTTCTTCCGCCCCAGGCATCTGTCACCGGTGAGATACTTTTCGGCGAGAACGGCTCGTCCCGAAATCTCGCCACTCTTCCCGACGACTCGATGCGCCAGCTCCGCGGCTCTCGCATCGCCATGATTTTTCAGGAGCCCATGACAGCTCTCAACCCCGTCATGCGCGTCGGCGACCAGATCGCCGAGGCCGTGCTGGCTCATGGCAATCGCTCGAAGAGGGATGCTCACAAGCTTGCCGTCCAGGCCATGAATGACGTTGCCATCCCCGAACCCGAGCGCCGTGCGCGCGACTATCCTCATCAACTCTCGGGCGGAATGCGGCAGCGCGTCATGATCGCCATGGCCATCGTGAACCGCCCGCAGTTACTCATCGCCGATGAGCCCACCACCGCCCTCGACGTCACCATCCAAGCGCAGATTCTCGATCTACTCGCCGACCTGCGCTCCCGGTTCGGGCTGGCCATGCTCTTCATCTCGCATGACCTCGCGGTCGTCTCTCAGGTCGCGGACCGCGTTGCCGTGATGTATGCCGGAAGCGTGGTCGAACTGGGCGGCAAGCGTGAGATCTTCAATGCTCCCGCGCACCCTTATACTCGCGGCCTCCTGCAAGCCGTTCCCGATCTCAAAACCGAGCGTCGGCGCCCCCTGGGAACAATCGAAGGCACCGTCCCACCCCTGCATGCCATGCCTCCAGGCTGCACCTTCGAGCCACGTTGCGGATTTCGCATCCCCGAATGTGCCCGCGCCTTTCCTCCGCTGATTCAAGTTGGCCGGGAGCATTGGGCTCGCTGCCCAGTGGTCAATGCAAAATAGCGATGGCGGAACTGAATCAGCCCATGTATCCTCTTCCGTCGCACTCGTTCTATAATCGCCATCCGTCTGGTGTCTATTGCGCATACTGCTGCTGAGCGACATTCATGCGAACCTCGAAGCCCTGGAAGCCTGCATGGCCGCAGCTCCTGCCTTCGACTTCGTGGCGAATTTGGGCGACGTCGTCGGCTATGGAGCTTCTCCCAACGAGGTCATCGATCGCTCACGCGACCTGGGAAAAATTTTTGTCCGCGGCAATCACGACAAAGCTGCGACTGGTCTGCTGGAACTGGATGACTTCAATCCGCTGGCCGCCGCTGCCGCTCTTTGGACGCGCAACCAACTTACCCCAGAACACTACGACTGGCTGCACTCTCTACCGCAAGGTCCGCTTCCGCTGGAGGATTTCCCCGACGTGCAACTGGTTCACGGTTCACCCGGTGATGAAGACGCGTACGTGGTTTCGATCGGCGATGCTTTAGTCCCGCTGATTACGCTCGCTACGCCGATCACCTTCTTCGGACACACCCACCTGCAAGGCGGATTTTTCGCCAATGGTTCCAGCGCCGATGGCTTCCGTCCCGAATACCGCACCGTCGGCCAAGCCGAGTCCGTTTCGCTGCAATTAAAATCTTCCACGCGTTACATGATCAACCCCGGCTCGGTCGGACAACCTCGCGACGGAGATTGGCGCGCAGCCTTCGCCCTGTTCGATACGGACGCGCAAGTCGTCCACTTCCATCGCACCCCCTATAATCTGAAAGCCGCGCAAGATCGCATCTTCGCCGCCAACCTGCCCGCTCGTCTGGCCACGCGCCTAGCCGCCGGCCGCTAAGCGCGCGGGGTTCACACAGATAAAAGTTCGCAGGGCTTTACCCTAGCGGTGCTCAGTGTCCCCTGTTTAAGATTTTTGGACGACTGTCTGGAACATCGCAGCCTACCGTTGTCCGTTGTAAACTCGTTTCCATGCGTGATTCCCGCACCGGAACGAAGTCTCTCTTTTCACCCCATGAAAACAACTCCCGCGAAAATCCCCCCGAGCACCACCTCATCGCCCACATCGACGGTGGCGCCCGCGGCAATCCCGGACCAGCCGGCTACGGCGTCGTCATCCAGGATCAATCCGGGCACAAAGTTGCCCAGCTCAGCGAATACCTCGGTCACCAGACAAACAACTTCGCCGAGTATCAGGGACTAATCGCCGTCCTTGAATACGCACTCGAACAGGGCGCGAAAGGCCTCAAAGTGATTAGCGATTCTGAGTTGATGGTTCGCCAAATCAAGGGCATCTACAAGGTAAAAAACGCAACTCTGCAGGACCTTCACAGCCGCGCCAAGGAATTAATCGCCAAACTTGACTGGTTCTCCATCAGCCACGCCCTCCGCGAACACAATACCGAGGCTGACCGTCTCGCAAACGAAGCCATGGACAAAGGCATGGGACGAAGCGTGGCGCGGGCGCCTTCGGCCGCCAGTGCATTCGCCGGCACGAATCATGTTCAGGAATTCGAAGGCATTGTCCGCAACGGCGCAGTGGAGCTAACGAATGGGAAACTTCCGGAAGGTACTCGAGTGCAAATCCGAGTCAGAAAATAAATACGTCGAAACTCAGTCTGCCGCGGAAGTGTGGTCGTGCACAATCTTCCATCCATCCGGAAACTTGCGGAATATCAGTGTGAACAAGCCATGCGGCATCTTTCCATCGGACATTGTCAATTGCCAAGAGCCGCGTACGAAAGCCGCATCGGCACCCAGCATTTCGATTCGCAGGCTGGAAAATTCCAACTTCCCCATCTCGTGCCCCGGGCTCGCGTACGTCGCACGATAACGGTCCATCGTGGCCTGCCATCCCTGATTCTCTTTGGCGCCAGAGAAAAATGTCAGCTCCGGCGAATTCCAATAGCCCGCCATAAAGCCTTCCAGATCGTGCCGGTTCCAAGCTTCCTGCTGCGTGCGCAACACGTGCTCAACTTCAGCCTTTCCGCCGTCACTGCCATTGGGCGTGACCTGCGCGCAGATTCCATTACTTAATTCAGCTAGCATGATCGGAAAACAGAAAAGGAAGGAATAGAAAAAGCGCATGCAAGCCTCCGCTCTGACGAACCAGAGCGCAGCCAGTTTCGCACGCCGAGACAGATTAATGGAGGGATTTCTGAAAATCGACGACGATACCGAAAGGGCTAAGCGCGACCCTTCTTGGCCGCAACGGCTTTAGCCGTGGCGCCTTTGCCGGCAACTTCCCAGGGACGCTTCGGACGATCCACGGGCGCTTTGTCGTCATCCTTAAGGCGGTCATAGTGGTAGGAATCGCTCACGGTACCCAGAGATTCGTTATAAAGGCTCGGCAGCCCAAGCGCAACTTTGAGCTCTTCGGCGAAGTTTTGCAGAGCTTTGAGATGTTCCGCGGTCGCCGGAACTTCCGTCTTCGAAGTCCTCAGAAACTGCTGGTAGCCGCGGTTGACCAGCTTAGAAATCTCGCTGCCAATCAGGTAGCCGGGATAAGCAAAAATCTTCACGGCATCATCGTCAGTCTTCTGAATCGCGGCGGACACATTGTACTTCCTGAGGAACACGCGCCCATTCGTCCCCGGCGCTTCCGTTACATCGAAACCGTGATCGCGCAACCAGGCCAGCGCATCCTCGTAAGTCCGTGCTTCTATTGCTTTCGGCATTTTCTAGTTTCCAATCTCCTGTTTAGATGCAGTCTGCTGACAGAACAGGCATTGCTTATTTACTGCTGCATCGGACTTGCAATCCGCATCATCTAAAGACACCATACTACATAGCGTGTTTAGGCGGTTCTTGCATAATTACGATAGTCACGGGTAAATAGTTCTGCATGAGTCAAAGTTCAGCCAAATTGGCCCTCACATTCTCAGCTCACGAAGCCCCGGAAGCCGCTGTGGCGCGGCCCGGCCAGACCCTGCTGGACCGCATTGGTAACACTCCGCTGCTGCGCTTTGATCGCTTCACGGCGCATCTACCTGGCGTAACACTTTTGGGCAAGGCCGAATGGTACAACCCTGGCGGATCCGTAAAAGATCGCGCCGCTGCCAACATCGTCGCCGAAGGCCGCCGCAGTGGAAGATTCGCTCCCGGCAAAATTCTGCTCGATGCAACCAGCGGAAACACTGGCATCGCTTACGCCATGCTGGGCGCGTCTGAGGGATTCCCGGTCACTTTGTGCATGCCGACCAATGTCTCGGCCGAACGCAAAAAGATTGTGCAAGCGTACGGCGCTAACATTCTCTACACGGATCCCGGCGAGGGCTCCGATGGCGCCATCCGTCTGGCACGCGATCTAGCCGCCAAGCACCCGGATTTATATTTCTATGCCGATCAGTATTCGAACGATGCCAACTGGCAGGCCCATTATCACGGGACGGCGAATGAAATCTGGCAGCAGACGGAAGGGCGCATCACGCACTTCGTCGCCATGCTCGGAACCAGCGGCACTTTCATGGGCACTACCCGTCGCCTGAAGCAACTCAATCCAACAATTCGCTGCATATCCCTGCAGCCCGATTCGTCTTTCCACGGCATCGAAGGCGCCAAACACATGGCCAGCGCCATTGTTCCTAAAATTTATGACCCGTCCCTCGCCGATGAAAATATCGAAATTGCAACCGAAGACGCCTACGCTATGGCCCGCCGCCTCGCCCGTGATTGCGGGCTTCTCGTCGGAATTTCCGCCGCCGCCGGCGTAGCAGGCAGCCTGAAAATCTCCGAACAGCTTCAACTAAGAAGAGGGCAAGAGGCGGTGTTCGTTACCATCCTCTGCGACTCTGGCGATAAGTATTTGAGTGAGAGATTCTGGACGGAGGAATGAACTTGCTGATTGTTGATTTCTGATTGCCGATTAAAACCTTCGCTTCAAGTTTGTCCCATCGGGGTCTTCAATCGACAATCAGAAATCATCAATCAACAATTACACAAATGCTGAAGCTGTCTAGAAAAGACTACGCCGCCCTCCGCCGCCACGGCGAAGAAACCTATCCCCACGAATGCTGTGGCGTGCTGCTCGGCCACATGGATGGTGAGGGCGTCCGCATCGTAACCTCGACAGCGCGTTGCGGTAACACGCGTACCGACTCGCCGCAGAATCGCTACAACATCGATCCCCGCGAACTGGTGCGTATCCAGCGTGAGGGCCGCGAACGCGGTGAGGACATCGTCGGCTTCTACCACTCGCATCCCGACCATCCAGCGCGCTGGTCGCAGACCGATCTCGCCGAGGCCCACTGGATCGGCTGCTCCTACGTGATTACCAGCGTCGAAAAGGGAAAGGCGGAAGTCACCAACTCATTCGAACTCACCGGTACGGAAGAAAACGACAAGCAATTGATCGACGAGCAGATTCAGGTTGCCTAAGCTCGACCTGCTCCGCTTCGACTACGGATGGAACACCTCATCAGACGCGTGCTTCCCATGTTTTTCACACTGTCCGAATATTCATCGTACCTTCAATCGCATCAGTCCAGACGAATAAGAGTTCAGCATTCTGCGTCCAGCGCGCCTTTTGCGCGAGCAGCTTCAAGCCGCTGCACCAATTCCGGTCACCCTCCTGTGGAGAGCGTGCACTCGCCTGAAAATACATGAGTTACAAATGCGACATTTTCGTTGACTCTGAAAATAGAAAGCGTAGAAACATAATCGTTCTTTGACAGCTTCTAAAGTTTTTCCGGTTGGTGCGGCGTCCGGGACTCAAGCGCAGTCACCCTCGTCATGCAAATGGTCAGGGAGGGCAAGCAAGGGTCTATAGCAAAGCGCTGGTTGAGAAGAACAAGAAGAAACGTCGAAGGCAGGATAGAGTTCCGAGGCGTTGGGTAGGTTTTTCCGGTTGGCGGTAAGCCCGGAGCCCGAGCGAAGATCGCTCGCGGTACCCGCGAGGGACTGCGTAGCAGGTCAAGTAAGGGTCTAACGCGAGCTACTGGCCGAGACGAATGGACCCAACATCCCCTCGGAACTCTTATTTTTCTGCAGCGAGCATCCCTAACGGAATTCCTATCAGCGTCGCCAGCCACCTTCATCTCTTCTGCGGCAGCAATTGCGCTCAAACAGAACTAGCTACGCCCCAGCTCCCTGGCTTTGGAACTTCACCTCAACCAGCCGCCGGTCCTCGTCGGACACTTTGAACATGGCGCGCGGTTTCAGGTTCATGTAGCTGGCGACGAAAACCTCAGGAATCTGACCGATGCGCGTGTTGTAAGTATTGACGTCGTCGTTGAAAAACTCGCGGCGATCGGCGATGCGTTCTTCCAGTTCACTGATGCGCATCTGCAGCTTCAGGAAATTCTCATTCGCCTTGAGTTGGGGATAATTTTCTACCACCGCAAACATGCCGCGCAGTGCGACGGTCATCATTAGATCCGCCTGCGCCTTCTGCCCGATGCTGGCGGCATTAATGGACGCGGCACGGGCCTGCGTAACCGCCAGCAGGGTCTGCTGCTCGTGTTGCATATAGCCCTTTACCGTCTCGACCAGGTTGGGGATCTCATCGTGACGCTGCTTAAGCAGCACGTCGATGTTGGCCCAGGCGCGGTCGTTATCGTTACGCAGCCGCACCAGTTCGTTATAGAGAATGACCGTGTAGACGAGCACTCCCACCACAAACAGCAGAAATGCCGCACCTTCAACTACATTGCTGTCCATCGTCACCTCGACCGTGGGAATATCCCAGTGAAACAGCAGAGGAGGCAGCGACGCAAGTAACTGACGGGCAACGCGAAAGTCACAGGCCAACAGAAATAAAAGGGCTGGGCGGCAGCCCAGCCCTTCACTCGTCAGGCTAAATCGGCTAAGGCTTATGCGGAGTCAGATCGCACGCGTGCTTTACCTCATCCAGATTCAGGCCGCCGGGAGAAAACTCGGCGATGGCATAACCGGTTCTGGTGCGGACTTCCACGTTGAACACCTGCGCGCCGATCATGCCGCGAATCGTACCTTTGTCCATGGCCAGAAACCTTCCGCGCACCCAGTTCCAGCCTTTGTGGTCGTGGCTGCCGTCGATGCGCACCATGACCTCCATTTTTGGCTGGCCCCAGAAGCCGGGATAATCGGGGTGGCCCAGACGGCTGCCGGGGTTGAAATCGGCATACTGGTACTTACCGTCACTGCAAACGAGTTCGACACGGGGTTTGTAATCCGGATCCTCGCGAAGATAATTGTTCGACAGCAATTCGAAACGCGCTTTTTTCGCGCCAGTCATCTTATCTTCCGAGCGGAATTCCATCCACTTGCCGCCGGCGCTGACGCCATCCTCTTCGTCCTGATAAGGACTCATCGCACCCTGTTGCGCAAAAGCTGAAACCGCCGTCAAGATCAAACTGGCAATCATTGAAGTGGCAGCCCATCCAAAGCGATTCTTATTCCGAAAGAAGTGCAATCCGTTCAAGGTCTCCTCCACGCAAGAACATCTTACCTATTGAACCCGGGAAACTGCCAAGAGTTGCATGGGCCCGCATACTTTAAATTATCGGCGAACAAATAACGAAGCAGGTTGGGACCGATGGGGACAAGAAATGTTCAGTGCGTGTCGATTTTAAGATCGATGTAAACCTGGGGGCGATCATCGAACTGGCTGACTGACCGGGTATCGCTCTTCTGGTTGTTGTACTGCGCGTAGACTTCGTAGTCGACGGTGGAAAGGCCGGGGAAACGATAAGTGCCGTCCTGCCCGACGATGTAGGTTTTGACGGCATGGGTGCGAGTGTTCGTGAGATACACCACAGCACTAACGATGGGATTATCCTGCCGATCAAGGACTTTGCCGGAGAGCAACCGGCCCTGGGTCCTGTCTTTTTTATCCAAGGCGCTGCCAGTAAGCGAAATCATGAGCAGCAGCAGCGAGCAAGCTAGGATCGTCGCGTGACGGGAACGCAGTCTCAGAATCATACTGGTTTGCTCGTCTTCCTCTTCCCTGGTCGAGTCTATGGGGCTAAATGTAAGCCGATGTCGACGCGTTCATCATACTCCACGTGCACCGGAACCTCGTCTACGAGATGTAGGGAATGGCCATCTTGAGTTTTCACTCCTTTGAGATTGGCCCCTACAACGTAGTCCTCCTTGCCTGCGGCAACGCGGAGGGCAAATTCTCCGCGGTGATCAGAGTAAAGGTCCCACTTTGGTTTCTTGTCGGAAGAACGGCGGATCAGAACCTTCACACCGTAAACGGGATGGTTGTCCGGGCCCCAGACCGTACCAAAAATAAGGGCGTAGGGATCTGTGGGTTTCAGTTTCTTGGGCGCGGAACCGGCAATGGCCACGGAGGAAAACGACGAGGCACAGCAGACGAAGGACAGAAGGAGAAAGAGACAACGGGACGTCGACGGACGAAGGCGGCAGGCGCTAGGCGTCGTCACCGTCTTCGGCCTCAACTTCCTCTTCTTCCTCCACGTAACCCTCCTCCACCGCCTTCAACTCCAGCGGGCTGGTGGTGACTACTTCGAAGTCGGTGCCACACTCCGGGCAGGAAACGATTTCGCCCTCATCGACTTCTTCTTCTTCCACATCCAGATCGGTTTCGCATTCAGGACAAAGCACCATGACTCTTCCACTCCATTCGCTATCAGCTTCGTGATTCGATAACCATGATTAGATAACCCAGATAATATTTAGATTCTTCCGCTGCCACAGTGTCAAGGGGGCGAGTGCTGTAGGCGACAAGATTATAATTTTGACTGGAAGCCGCTCCACCCTTGACATTTCGCATCCCGGAGACTAAATGATTCTTGCCCTGAAAAACAAATCCTACTGTGTCGTTATTACGACGTTGTTAAGTCTGATCGGGACCTCGATGGCGCAGGCCGAGCCGGGTTCCCAGCAAGGTTCCCAATCGTCAAAAACCAGTACTGCCGAAACCATGGCGGCGGATTCACGGATCGCAGCGGCCTTGCAACAGGTATCGGCGGAACGCATTCGGGCGAACATAGAGCAACTGGTGGGCTTCGGAACGCGGTCGACCATCTCAGCTCAGGATCAGGCTGCGATCGGCGCGGAACGCGGCATAGGCGCGGCCCGGGAATGGATCAAGTCGGAATTTGAGCGCTACTCGAAGGATTGCGGCGGATGCCTGGATGTGAAGACCGATACGTTTACCGAACCGGCCGCTGAACGGATTCTTCAGCCTATCGAAATCACCAATGTTTATGCGGTCTTGAAAGGAACGGACGCGGGGAACGTGAAACGCATTGTGCTGGTGACGGGCCACTATGATTCGCGCAACAGCGACATTTTCGACACCAAGGGCGCCGCGCCCGGAGCGAACGACGACGGTAGCGGAACTGCCGTGAGCCTCGAATGTGCGCGCGTTTTGAGTAAGTTGAAATTTCCCGCAACGATTATTTTTCTGACCGTGGCGGGCGAAGAGCAAGGATTGAATGGCAGCGGGCACTTCGCGAAAATGGCGAAGGATCAGGGATGGGATATCGAAGCGGCGCTGAACAATGACATTGTTGGAGGAGACAAGAGCGCGGAGCAGGATCACTCCGTGGTGCGTGTGTTTTCCGAAGGCTTGCCCGCCGCTGCGACTGATCAGGACATACGGCGGATTCGGAGCTTGGGTGGAGAGAGCGATTCGGCCTCGCGGGAGTTGGCACGCTACGTTGACGAGGTAGGACATGCTTATAACTCAGGCGTGAAGCCGGTACTGGTTTTTCGGCTGGACCGGTACTTGCGCGGCGGCGACCATTATTCGTTCAACCAGCAGGGATTCGCCGCGGTGCGCTTCACGGAATTTCGCGAGGACTTTCATCACCAGCACCAGAATGTCCGAAAAGAGAACGGTATCGAATATGGCGACCTGGCCAAATTTGTGGACTTCGACTACGTGGCCCATGTGGCGCGATTGAATGCGGCCACGCTGGCCTCGTTAGCATCAGCCCCGGCGCCGCCGGCGAATGTGCATTTGCTGACTAAGGATTTGGAAAACGATTCTGCTTTTACCTGGGAGAATTCACCCGGGGGATTGGCTACAGGCTACGAAATTTTGTGGCGAGCAACCACCAGTCCGGAATGGGAACATGCGGAAAACGTTGGCAACGTGACTCGTGCAACTTTGAAACTTTCTAAAGATAATGTCATCTTTGGGGTGAGAGCCGTGGATGCGCAAGGGCATGAAAGCTCGCCGGTTGTGCCGGTGCCCGAGCGGTAGGGAAGCGAGCCAGTCGCGCAACCTGATACCATGAAGCCTGCAACTTTTTCTTTCCTGGCAGTAGTCGAGGCCCGCCCGTGCCGATGAATCGTGGACGTACCATCTCGTTGAGCCTGCCTCCGTTCACGCGCTGGGTGAAGCGGCTGATTCTGACCTACGCCGGAATTTATCTGTTGCTGCAAGTCTTCGAAGCTTTTGCCCCACTGGCTCATCAGTGGGTGCGCGTCTATCTGGGCCTGATTCCAACGCTGGTTATGCACGGCATGGTTTGGCAGTTGATTACATATTCCTTTCTGCACTTTCAACTGCTGCACTTTCTGTTTAATGCGCTAGCGCTGTGGATGTTCGGTTCGCAAATTGAGAGCGACTGGGGATCAAAGCGTTTTCTGGAATTTTATTTCTTTTGCACCGTCGCAGCGGCGCTCACTTCAGTGGCCGTGAGCTACATGCACCTGCCGGGTCTCTCTCCGACAACAACCACAATCGGCGCGTCCGGCGGGATCTACGGCTTGCTGGTCGCTTTCGGGGTGCTGTATGGCGAGAGCGAGATCATGTTGTTCCCGCTGCCCTTTCAGATCAAGGCCAAGTATTTTGTCTGGGGCATTGTGTTTTTAACGCTGGTGGGCGCGATTCAGGAGACCGGCGGTGTCGCAAACTTTGCGCATCTTGGCGGCTTACTGTTCGGCTATCTGTATCTGAAATTCCTACCGCGCAAGGGTTTGATGTTTGCCGGTTCCGAACGCTACTTCAGCATCAGGAACGAATATTACCGTTGGAAGCGAAGGCGCGCCGCGAAGAAGTTTGAAGTCTACATGAGCAAGCACGATCGCAAAGTTGAGTTCGACGAACACGGCAACTATATTCCGCCGGATGACGGGCCACGCAAGGGGAACGGTGGATCGAAATCAGGGTGGGTGAATTAAGAGGCCGCCGTGGAAAACCGTTTACAGAAGGCTACGAAACTCCTCTAGGATTTTTTCTGGCAGCTCTTCCCGTCTGGCTTTCCCTTTGAATCCCAAGTCGTGCCCTGCACCTTCCACGACGAGCAATTTTGTTTTGGCCGGGATCAGCTTCAGAGCCTGCTCAATCTCGTCGATCGAGGCGAACGGGTCACGCGTACCTTGCACAAAAAGGGATGGGGTTTGCAGATTGCAAAAATGCTGGGTGCGGAGCTGGGCAGGTTTGCGCGGCGGATGCAGCGGATAGGACAGCGAGAGCAAGGCCGCAGCATCGACTTCGGGTTGTTCAGCGCAGAGGATGCTCGCTTGCCGCCCGCCGTAAGAATGCCCTCCGAGAAAGACTCGGCCTGGATTCAGGTTCTTCAGCGCGGCAAATGCGTTTTTCAATCCGGCGCGATCGCGCTTGCCATCATATGGACTTGGCGGGCCGTAAGGGCGATCCTGGCGAAAGGGCAGGTCGCAACGCAGTACGAAAAAGCCGGCCTGGGCAAATGCTTCCGCTATCGCCACCAGCAGTGGAGCTTTGCAGTTCGATCCTGCACCGTGCGTGAGCACCAGTCCTTGGCTGTTCGGTTTTGCGGGACGATGAAGGAAACCGCGGACGAACGGGTCGACCGAAACATCGGTATATACCTGCGGAGTGGCTTCGGCGGCCATACTCTATACGCCGATCTCTTCCAGCTTCTCGTAGACCTTGAGGATTTTGATTTCGTTTCCCAGGCGGGCCCAGCAGCGCAGAAGTTCGGGATCTTCCTGCGCCGTACTACGAGCCTGCTCGGAACTCCAGTAGCGCAACAGTACATAGTGAGAATCGCCGCCACGGTAAAGCAGATCGCGGCCGTACTGCTTCCGGGATACGATGGTTTCGAGTTCGCGCATGGTTTCGAGCGAAGCTGCCTCCATGTCCGGCAAAGGCTCCCAGATCGCGATTGATAAGTACTCCTGCGACATACCACGCGATTATAGCTTCTAAGGCCTGCCTCCGGGCTTGCCTTTCATATGAACAGCCGCGGTGACCTCTTCCGCGGTGACCGTGTGCAGGCGCATGAAGTTGGTGGAACCAGAAGATTGGCGCGTGCCCGCGACTACGCCCAGGACGTCACCGGGCTTGAGCAAACGGCGGGCTAGTAGTTCTTTCTCCGCAACGGTCACCATCTGTTCAGCCGATAACGCTGGGGCGCATTTCATGGGATGTGCGCCCCAGTAAAGATTGGTACGCTGGGCGACGGTGGCGTTGGGAGTGAAGGCATAAATGGCAGCCTGAGGCCGGTATTTGGAAATCATGCGCGCGGTGTTGCCAGTCTCGGTGAAAACGGCAATGGCGCCCATGGGCAGGTCCTCGGCGGCGTGGGCGATGGACTCGCAAATCGTTTCGGCGACGGAAAGGCCGTGACGGTCGCGGCGGCGGCGCTGGGTGAATTCTTTCATGTTGCTCTCAGCTTCGATCACGATGCGGGCCATCATGGCGACCGCTTCGCGCGGGTAGCGGCCACTGGCGGTTTCCGCAGAGAGCATGACCGAATCGCTGCCGTCGAAAATGGCATTGGCTACGTCGCTGGCCTCGGCGCGCGTGGGACGCGGGTTTTCGACCATCGACTCGAGCATCTGCGTGGCTGTGATGACGGGCTTGCGCCATTGCGCGGCGCGCCCGATGACATGCTTCTGAATGACCGGAACTTTTTCCGGAGCCATTTCTACGCCCAGGTCACCACGCGCGACCATGATGCCATCGGAGGCCTCGAGGATTTCGTCGATATTATCGATCGCCTGCGGCTTCTCTAGCTTGGAGATCAGCGGCGTATCGTATCCCAGCCCGACTACGATTTGCCTGACCATGTTTACGTCGGCCGCGGTGCGAACGAAAGAAAGGGCAACCGCGTCCACGCCATGCTTCAAGCCGAATTCCAGATCTTTGCGGTCCTTCTCGGTGAGAGCGGGAATCGATAATGCTGTGCCGGGAAGGTTGATGCCCTGATGCTCGCCCAGGGTTCCGCCATTCAGAATATCGCAGATCACATCTTTGCCGCGGATGGTGCGCACGCGCAATTCGATCAATCCATCGCGCAGTAAAATGCGAGCGCCTACGCTAACCTCGCGGGCGAGATCCTGAAACGTTGTGGAAATACGTTTCGGAGTGCCTGTGATGTCGCGGGGAGTAATCACTACGGCTGAGCCACTTTTAAGGACGATGGGTTCGCGGCGTGCCAAACGTCCAGTGCGGATTTTGGGGCCTTGCAGATCCTGCAGGATGCATATGGTGCGATTTTCTTTTTCAGCTGCGCTGCGCAGGCGCGCGATATTGCGGGCATGATCTTCATGCGAGCCGTGGGAGAAATTTAGGCGGCCTACGTCCATGCCCAGGCGCATCAAATCGCGCATGGCACCTTCTGACTGGCAGGCCGGACCGATGGTGCAGATAATCTTGGCGCGGCGATTGACGGCTATGACCGACGCCTCGGAAGAAGCGCCTTTTACAGTGAGCGTATTTCCATTTGCGATTTCTGGCTTAAGCTGTTTCATGGGCTAAAAATCTGAATCTGTTTCAACGAGGGAAAGACTATTGTAACCGTTGCACTGCTTTCTTATTTTTGCGGACTCCAGACACAGTGCCGCAATCTGCTTCCCACCGCTAGGACTAAGATACAGATCGGCAGATACGCCATTTTCTGCGCTGCGATTTCGGTTAAGCGGCAGAAACTATGTGCGAGGGCCGCTGATCGCAGTCAATTCTTTGCCCAACATCGCGCGCGGGAACAGCATGGCATTGAACTCAGCACCGATGAGAATGACCAGGGAAACCATGTACATCCACACCAGCAGAGCGATCGAGGCGCCGAGCGAACCGTAAATAATTCCGTAGTCGCCATAGTGCTGCAGGTAGAAACCGAAAAGGAGGGTGGTCGAGAACCATAGGCCGGTGGCCAGCGTTGCTCCTGGAATCACGCTGTGCCAGGGCTGAGTGCGGGGAACTGCATTGTGATAAATCAGGGCGATTACCGCGATGCTGGTGAGAGTAGCGATCAGCCAGCGAATGCAGGTCCACATCAGCAGAATGTAGGCGCTGAATTCGTGCGCGGTATAGAAGAGGATGGTGGTTTCGATTTTGCTGCCGAAGGCGACCAGCAGCGTCGCGAATGCCATAGGGACCAGCGCAAACACGACAAGCAGAAATGAAACCAAGCGCTCTTTGACCAGACCCCAGATTTTTGGAAGTTCGTAACATCGGCGAAAACCTTCCATCCAGGAAACCATGACGCCAGATGCGGTCCAGAGCGTCAGTAGGGAAGCTGTAATCAGTAGGCTGACAGGACGCTGGGCTGCGCCGCGAAGAAAATTCAGAACCGTGTTGCTGCCTGCGGGCAGAATGCGCGATAACGCGTATGTAATCTCCCGGAGATAAGGAGCGCCTTTGCGCGAAGTGGCTAATACCGATCCCACAACCAGCAGAGCGGGAAAGAAAGTCAGAATCAAAGAATACGCGGATGCTTTGGCGATGGTAAAAGCGTCATGCTCGAAAGCACGCCAGAAAGCCAGCCGCAGAAGGCGAAGAAAACGAAGCATCGCTGGCCCTAGCTTAGGTCTAGAAAGCGCGGGTTGCAACGAAGGAAGCGGAAGAGGTTCCTCGATTGGCACTCGCTGAGCGTTTGCGTGCATTGACGGTTAGTAATGGACAGCTACCAAAAGGATGCTGCGACGATTCGTTCTTCGCCACTCGCTTTACAATTTCTTACACAACCCTTAACCACTTGGCAGCGTCTTCTACTGCCCTCAAGGGGCGACAGGAGATGAGCCAGTAAGGATCCTTCGACTTCGCGGACGTTTCGCTTCGCGAACGGCCGCTCCGCTCACGAGGAGAAAAAACGGGGGCGAACCGATTCGCCCCCGCAGTGTACTTTACTTTGGCTTACTCCGCAGCAAGTTCTTCGGTTTCGCCCTCGTGGCGCATCATTTCGAGAGCGCGCTCGGCCTCTTCGTACGCAGCCGAGACCTCCGCCTGTACCTTGGCCGCAGCCTCTTCCATCTCTGGCGAGAGGCGCACGTTGCGGTAGTACTCCATGCCGGTTCCGGCAGGGATGAGGCGGCCGACGATGACGTTTTCTTTCAGGCCGCGCAAGTGATCGACCGCGCCTTGAATCGAGGCTTCGGTGAGCACGCGCGTGGTCTCCTGGAAAGACGCCGCCGAGATGAACGAATCGGTCGAGAGCGAAGCTTTGGTGATGCCGAGGAGCAGCGGACGTCCGGTAGCCGGCTTGCCGCCTTCCTTGATCACACGCTCGTTCTCTTCGCGGAAGCGGAACTTGTCGAGTTGCTGCTCCAGCAGGAACGTGGTGTCGCCGACGTCCTCCACCTTCACCCAGCGCATCATCTGGCGGACAATCACTTCGATGTGCTTGTCCGAGATGTTGACGCCCTGCAACCGGTAGACTTCCTGGATTTCGTTGACCAGGTAAGCCTGCAGTTCTTTTTCGCCGAGCACAGCCAGGATATCGTGCGGGTTGAGCGGGCCGTCCATGAGCGGTTCGCCCGCTTTGACGCGCTCGCCTTCCTGCACGTTGATGTGAACGCCGCGCGGCACCGAGTATTCTTTTTCCGTGCCGTTGTCGGCCTGCACATACAGTTTGCGCTGGCCCTTGGAGACTTCTCCGAATTTCACCGTGCCATCGATTTCGCTGATGACCGCGGTTTCATGCGGCTTGCGGGCTTCGAACAACTCGACCACGCGTGGCAGACCACCGGTGATGTCTTTCGTTTTGGTAGTCTCGCGCGGGATCTTCGCCAGCACGTCTCCCGGGAAAACCGTGTCGCCATCCTGCACCATGAGGTGAGCGCGGGAAGGCATGAGGTAGCGCTTGCTGCCTTTGCCTTTCACCACGATCGCCGGCTGGCGCTTCTCGTCTGGCGAGTCGGCCACAACGTGACGCGACAATCCGGTAACCTCGTCCACTTCTTCGTGCAGCGTAACGCCTTCCTGCAAGTCCTTGAACTGCGCGGTACCGCCGATTTCGGTCAGGATGGCGAAAGTGTAAGGATCCCACTCGACCATGACCTTTCCCTGCTGCACCTGATCGCCTTCGTTGACTTTCAGTTTCGCGCCGTAGATCACGGAGTAGCGTTCACGTTCGCGGTTCTTCTCATCGACCACCGCGATCGAGCCCTGGCGATTCATTACCACCAAGTCGCCGGACTTCGACTTGACGGTTTGCAGACCGATGAAGCGCACCGTGCCACTGTTCTTGGCATCGAGGCGCGACTGCTCGGAAACTCGAGACGCCGTACCGCCGATGTGGAACGTACGCATCGTCAGCTGAGTTCCGGGCTCGCCGATCGATTGAGCGGCGATAACGCCGGTGGCTTCGCCGAGTTCAACGAGCCGTCCCGAAGCCAGGTTACGGCCGTAGCACATCACGCAAACGCCGCGCTTCGACTCGCAGGTGAGCACCGAACGAATCTTCACCCGCTCGATTCCCGCGGCCTGAATGGCCACCGCGAGCTCTTCGGTGATCTCGTTGTTGATGTCGACGATTACGTTGCCGTCGTAGTCTTTGATCTTCTCGAGCGAAACGCGGCCCACAATGCGGTCGCGCAGCGGTTCGATAATTTCGCCGGCTTCGACGATACCCTGGACGTAGATGCCATCCACGGTGCCGCAATCGTATTCGCTGATGATGACGTCCTGTGCCACGTCGACGAGACGCCGAGTGAGGTAGCCGGAATCGGCCGTCTTGAGCGCGGTATCCGCCAGTCCTTTACGAGCGCCGTGAGTCGAGACGAAATATTCGAGCACGGTCAAACCTTCTCGGAAGTTCGCCGTGATGGGTGACTCAATAATTTCGCCAGAAGGCTTGGCCATCAATCCACGCATGCCGGAGAGCTGACGGATCTGCTGTTTCGATCCGCGAGCGCCGGAATCAGCCATGACGTAAATCGGATTGATGAACCCTTCTTTATCGGCGCGCTGCATTTGACCGAACATCTCATCGGCAACTTTTTCCGTGATCGCCGACCAGATTTCGATGACCTTGTTGTAGCGTTCGCCGTTCGTGATGGCACCGTCCAGATATTGCTGCTGCACGGCGACGACCTGCTTCTCGGCATCTTTGACCAGCGTCTTCTTGCTGTCAGGAATGACCATGTCGTCGATGCCGATGGAAAGGCCGGCTCGGGTTGCGTACTTGAAGCCGAAATCTTTCACTTCGTCGAGCATCTTGACCGTAGTCTCGAGTCCGAAGCGCAGGTAGCCGTAATTGACAAGTGCGCCGATACCCTTCTTCTTGAGCAAACCATTGATGTAAGGCATGCCCTCGGGAAGGTGATCGTTCAAGATCGCGCGACCGACCGTCGTGTTGATGAACATGCGCTCCACCTGAATCGGCTCGGTGTGGATGATGTCCTGATCGTCGTAGGCGGTGGTCAGGTCAATCAACTCGCCGGTATAGCGGAGGCGGATCGGAGACAGAGTTTCCACCTGGCCCATTTCGAGCGCCAGCAAAACCTCTTCGATGTTGGCGAAGACGCGGCCTTCACCCTTTGCGCCGGGCTTGGCTTTGGTCAGGTAATAAAGACCGAGCACCATATCCTGCGTGGGCACGGTAATCGGCTGACCGGATGCGGGCGAAAGAATATTGTGCGAGGCCAGCATTAACACGCTGGCTTCCACCTGCGCTTCCGGAGAAAGCGGGATGTGCACGGCCATCTGATCGCCGTCGAAATCTGCGTTGAAAGCGGTGCAGACCAGCGGGTGAATGCGGATGGCTTTACCTTCCACCAGCACCGGCTCAAACGCCTGAATGCCGAGACGATGCAGCGTGGGAGCGCGGTTCAGCAGGACCGGGTGATCTTTGATGACTTCTTCCAGGATGTCCCAAACGATTGGCTCCTGCTGCTCGACCATTTCTTTTGCTTGCTTGATGGTGGTGACGTTGCCTGTCTGTTCCAGCCGGTGATAGATGAACGGCTTGAACAACTCCAGCGCCATTTTCTTGGGCAGTCCGCACTGGTGCAGCTTGAGTTCGGGACCGACCACGATGACGGAACGTCCGGAATAATCCACACGCTTGCCCAGCAGATTCTGACGGAAGCGTCCCTGCTTGCCTTTCAGCGTGTCGGACA
>JBAVGI010000237.1:0-3281 GCA_049684755.1 Candidatus Sulfotelmatobacter sp. | reverse complement strand
GAGCGGAGCGCGTCTTCACCCTGCTCCACAACCGCCAGCGCTTCTCGGGTAACCGGACGGCCGTATTCAATGCGGGATGACAAGCAAGCCGATGCCGGCTTATTCCAGATGCGCAAGCCGGCTTGCCGAGCCAAGGCACGAATTTCATCTTTGGAGAGTCCGGCATCGAGCAGCGGCGCAACCACATGATGATTGGCCGCAGCCTTCTGCCCGGGGCGGAAGTCGCCCTGGTCGTCTAGATTGACGCCGTATGCGATCGTGTCGAAACTGCGGGCGCCGCGGATATCCTCCATCAGTGTGAAGAGTTCATCTTTGCAGAAGAAGCAACGCTGCGAATCGTTGCGCACATATTCTGGGCGATCCAGTTCTGAGGTCGCGACGACCTGCAGCGGAATGGCTTGCTCCGTGGCAAAAGCAACCGCATCATCGAGCTGGGTGCGCGCCAGACTGGGAGAATCGGCGACGATCGCCAGCATCTTGTCGCCCAGCACCTCATGGGCAACCCAAGCCAAATAGGCTGAATCGATGCCGCCAGAGTAGGCGACGAGGAGCCTTCCAAGTTTGCTCAGGTTCGCTCGAAGCAGCGCACTCCTGGATTCCGGCTCGTTTGTAGTGGCGGACATAGGCGGCATGTTAGCAGAATTAGATGCACCCGTGAGTTTCCCCGGCACTTCGAAAAAACTTCTAATACAGCCGACCTAACTGCCGCAAACTGCCGAAGCTTCCGATATTGGCCAGGCTGAAATTGAACAGAAACAGGTTTTCATTGCGTACGTTAGCGACCGTGTAGGTGCGGTATTCCAACGTCATGCCGCAGCAATTCCAATTGTAAGTCGCCTGCGCGCTGACAAACTGCAACTGGCTGAGATCGGCGTCAAATCCAAAACTACCAGCGGCGCTGAAGCCGCGCTTAATCGCGCTCCCGTATCCCATGGCGGCACGAAATTGATTGAAGTGGGCGATATCGGCCAAATTTGTGGAGGCTGCGGCAGTCTGCCCCGGAATCTGTAAGATCGCATCCCCTCCGCCGATCGTGACCTGGCCGATGTGATAGTTGGCAAGGAGAGTACTTGCGTTGGTGCTATTGTTTTGAAAATCGAAGTCCATATCCCACTCGACATCGGTGCGCGCACTGGTCTCCACTCTTAGTCGTGACACCAGGGGCGAGAGATGACGCGGTTGCGTGAGGAACGCGATTCCGGTCAGGTTGATCGTAGTCGTGAATACATTGCGTTGCCCAGGAATCAGCGCCCCTCCGAAAGTGGGGTCGAGGAAGTATTTCTGAGCCAGTTCCCAGGTTACGAGTTCACGCACCGGCGGCCCCGGCTGACAGCCCGGACCTGCCAGTGGATTGGTATGCTGCCATGGAATGGTCGATTCCGGCGCAGCGCCGCCGACGGTCAGTGCCGTCATGATTTTGCTGCAATCGTCTGGCTGATTCGAAGTTCGCTTGGCATAGAGACGCGTGACGAAGCCATACTCCACTTCATGCGTATCCGTTAGGATGTCGCGTTCGTCGAACTTTACGACGTTGCCAAAATTGTTCACCCCGGTCACGAAACGGTAGACGGCGCGCGGTTCGATAACATGCTTCCACTTCCTGCCCAGAAATTCCTTGTCGAAAACGCGCTCGAGCGCTGGCGGACGTAATTCCACCGCCGTCTCCACGGCATGGCGATCGATCGGATCGCTTACCGCCTGTCCGGGATTGGTTCCGCTTTCGCCCACCAGCCGTTGCGTGTAATAAGTTTCATGCAGCGTCAACTCCGGCCGCAATGACCATCCCCGGAACAGTAGCGGCAATGAAATCTCCGGATTCAGGTCGAATCGCCCAAGCAGGTTCGCCGTCCGGAAAGCCGGCGTGCACGATTGCACCGAACCTACGGCCGAACACTCCGCGGGCTCGCTGCGTGACAATCCGGTTCCCGAGGCATCGAACGACCAGTAAAGCAGCGTGCGCCAAATCTGGTGATCTACGCCAGAAAAATCGGCACTCGGCGTGTGCAAAATTGTGATCACCTGGCCCGGCGTGGTGCTCAAAAAGTTCTGGTAGCGCTCAGCAAAACCATTGATGCTAAAGCCTTCGGTCGACTTGGAGAGAAACGCCTGCGACTTCACCTCCGAATACACCGCCTGGCTGAAGACTTCATTGAAAGCCAACCGAAAGAGAAATGAACTCAGATAATCGATGTTGGTCACGCCGCGAAAACCGCCGATGTTTCCGGCCGCATTCAAACGCGCGTTCTCGCCTCCTTCTTTGAGCGGTGGCGAACCAATGCCGCGATCGATCACGCCAAAATAGTTGAGGTCAATATACGAAGTTTCGCTGGGCCTGACCCGAAACTCTCCGCGCTGCGAACCTCCACGTAGAGAAAAATACTCCGCCCCCAGGGTCGCATCCATCATGCGATTGATGGCCCAGTAGTAGGCTTCGCCCACCATGTATCCGTTAGTCGAAGAGTGACCAACCGATGGCATCAGAAATCCGGACTGACGAGACTCCTTTTCTACCGGATGAGTCGCGTAGGGTAGCCAGAGGATCGGAATGCCATGCAGATCGAAAGTGCTGCGATAGATTTTGGCATTGCCGCCCACGTCCACACTCACCTTGCGGGCGTCGAATTGCCAGTTGGGATGCGGCATCTCGCAGGTGGTAATCGTGCCGTCATAAACGAGGTAATGGTCCTGGCTGGTTTTCTCGACCAGCTTGCCGGTGAAAGCAAATGGAGCGGTAGAAGTGAGAATCACCCGGTTGGCGAAGAAGCGCAGGCCAGTAGTTCCGGTCACGTCGTAGAACTTTCCGGTTTCCAGGGCGAAGTTGTAAGTGCCATGGTCGGCGCGAATGTGGTCGTCGTTGGGACCGCCGTCAAGGGAAAAGTGCCCACTGGCAGCTGCTTCATTGGTGTCCGAGTTGAAGGCCGCTTCGTCAGCCTTCAGAACGTAAGACTCGTAGTAGATTTCAACCGCGCCGTGTAGCTTGTAGACGTCGCCGTCTCTTTCTTGCTGGATGGCACAGATCGTCGCGCGATTATTGGACGACTCCGCAAACGCTCGCGCGCAAGGCGTGGCGGGAACTGTCGCCGATTTTTCCGCGGGCGCGCTGGAATGCGTTGTGGAAGAAGAATTCGCAGGCGGCAACTGGCTGGTAACTAATGGCGGTACGAGAAGCAGGTGACAAAGCATTGCCGCCGTGATAAGGAATCTGTTGCGAAGAGTCATCGGACCAAGGTCGTTTAGAACGCAATCATCCCAGGCGCACGAAAGAAACGCTTGGACGCCTA
>JBAVGI010000236.1:0-3680 GCA_049684755.1 Candidatus Sulfotelmatobacter sp. | reverse complement strand
CGCCACATCGGTTGACTTATGACGTTAGGCAGTTTTGTCGTGCGCAATACGTTTCGCAACAAGCGGCGCAGCCTGCTGACGATGCTGAGCATCAGCTTTTCCCTGTTGCTGCTGACGCTGATGATGTCGATCTGGCGGACGTTTTACATTGACCAGGGTCCCCCAGATTCCGTAAAGCGCATCATTACCCGGGATCGCGTTTCGCTGGCATTCTTTCTGCCGGCGTATTACCGCGACAAGATTCGAACTGTGCCCGGCGTTGTAGCTGTAGTGCCGATGACTTACTTCGGAAATGTTTACAAGGACGACCGCTCAACCAACTCTTTCGCCCAGGTGGTCACGGACCCGGACGAATATCCCAAGGTTGCCGCCGACAAAATCGTCCCACCCGACCAGTTGCTGGCATGGCAGCGTGACCGCACCGGCGCCATGGTAGACATAGAGCTCGCCAGGAAATTCGGGTGGAAGATCGGCGACCACCTGACCTTGCAGAGCCCGTATTTTCCCGTGCATCCTGAAGTCACAGTCCGCGCGATCTATACGATCGATCCGCCGGTTCGCTCTTTGATTTTCAACACTAAGTATTTAGAAGAATCGGTCAGTTGGTTCAAAGGACAAGCGGGATGGTACCTCACCGAGGTAGCGTCGCCCAGCGACGTTGCGCCTGTATCCAAGGCAATCGATGAAATGTTTCGTAATGCGCCGCAACGAACCAAAACCGAGAGCCAGCAGGCATTTCAGCTCTCCTTCGTATCGTCTTTGGGGAATGTGAAAGCATTTATTCTCGGCATCTGCGGCGCGGTGGTTTTTGCGATCCTTCTCGTCTCTGGCAATACCATGGCGATGTCGATTCGGGCACGAACGCGTGAAGTTGCAGTGCTTAAAACGCTAGGATTCACGCGCCCCCGGGTGTTGTCGATGTTCGTGGGCGAGGCGATCGCCTTGTCCCTCGGCGGCGGAGCGCTGGGAGTTCTCGGGGCAACCCTGCTGATAAGTTGGTTGACCCACTCACCGGTAGCCATCGGAATTCCCGCCGGCATGAGAGTCACCGTTCCAACGATGTTAGCGTCCCTGCTGGTGGCAGCGACCGTGGGATTCATCAGTGGCTGCCTGCCTGCATACAACGCATCGCGCACCAATATCGTGGAGGGGTTGCGCCACATTGGCTGAACTGAGAGCGAAATTATGGCAATACCGATCAGCTACAACGTCCGCAATTTAAAGCTGCGCAAGGGACTCACCGTGATGACCGCGCTGGGCATCGCCCTCACCGTGACCACTGCGATTTTCTTAATGGCGCTCCTGGCCGGCTTACAGAAGGCTTTTGTGTCCAGTGGCAATCCGGAGAACGTGCTGGTGCTGCGAAAAGGCTCGGAGGCAGAGCTCTCGGGGGGCTTTGACGCGGCGCTGTTTCCGACCTTGAAAGTTCTACCCGGAATCGCGAAAGATAGCCACGGCGAGCCCATGGTTTCCGGCGAGTGGGTCGTGGTCATCGTGCTTCCCCGCAAAGACGGCACCGGCGAAGTGAATGTCACCGTGCGTGGCATGATGCCCGACGGCTTGGAACTCCGCCCCAGCGCTAAATTGATCGAGGGACGCTGGTTTCACACTGGGCAGCGCGAAGTTGTGGTGAGCAAATCCATTCGTTCGCGGTTTTCCCATGCGAATATTGGCGACACCATGGAGTTCGGTAAAGGCGCATGGAAAGTTGTGGGCGTGTTTGACGCCGGCGGTTCGGCATATGAATCTGAGATCTGGTGCGATGTGAATCAGATGGCGGCTGATTTCGACCGCCAGGGCGGATATTCATCGGCGTACTTACGCGCCACCGATCCGATTGCTGCCGACGCGCTGAAGAATCGCGTGAGCGACGATCAGCGCCTGAAACTGGAAGGAGTTCTCGAAACCGACTATTACGCCAAGCAAACCCGTTCGGGCGCTCCCATCAAATACATTGGCATCGTGGTTGCGATCATCATGGCGATTGGTTCGAGTTTCGCGGCCATGAATACCATGTACGCGGCCGTGGCCTATCGCGGACGTGAGATTGCGACTTTGCGCGTACTGGGATTTTCCCGCCCGGCAATTTTGACTTCGTTCGTCTTTGAATCTTTATTGCTGGCCATGTTGGGCGCATTGGCGGGAATTCTGCTGATGCTGCCTTTCAATGGAATGCAGACTGGAACGTCGAACGCGGTCACATTCAGTGAAGTGGTATTCAGTCTGCAAATTACCTGGCAGGTTGCGATGTATGCAATCGTTTTCGCACTGGCCATGGGCTTGTTTGGCGGGCTGTTCCCGGCATGGCACGCGGCGCGCCAGAATATTTTGACTGCGCTGCGAGGTTGAGTTTCAGGAAACTGTTGCCGCAAATATTCCGTATTCTTACTTATGCCGATTGACGCAAAACACGAAGACCTGCAGAGCTTGCGAATAGACCGCTCAGAGCGCGGAACAAGTGATGGGGAACCTCCGACTTGGGCGCGACGCTACATTGTGATTGGAATCGTTGTCGTCGCGGTGTTTAGTCTCTCCGTCCTGGCCTACCGTTTGCTGGCCCGCGACGTACCTGAGGTGGAAGTGGTGCGCGCATCGGCGGAAAGCAGCGACATCGGGGGCACCGTGCTCTCGGCTACCGGCTATATCGTGGCCCACCACACCATCAACGTGAACTCCAAAGTTACTGGGCGCCTCGCGTGGATTGGCGTGGAAAAGGGCGACAAGGTCAAGGAAGGACAAGTGCTGGTTCGATTGGAGGACGAGGAATTTCGCGCCTCCTACGAGCAGGCAAAAGGCGCACTGGAAAATGCGCGGGCGTATCTCGAAGAACTCGAACACGGATCGCGTCCGGAGGAAATTCAGGAGGCGCAACACAATCTCGATGAAGCTCGCGCCACGCTGGTGAATGACAAGCTAACCCTGGACCGCACCAAAGAACTTTCGTCAGCGGGGGTGGTTTCGCACCAAGCGCTGGACGATGCGACGGCAAAATTCGATTCCGATCAGCAGAAGGTTAATTCGCTGGATAAAGCTTTTCAGCTGATGAAGATCGGACCGCGGCCGGAAGAAATCGCCCGCGCCCGTGGATCCGTGGCTCAGGCGCAGGGCCTTGCAGATTACGCGAAATCGCAGCTCGACGCTACAGTCATTCGGGCACCCGTCACCGGGACGATTCTCGATCGCACTGCCGAAAAAGGAGAACTCATCACCGCGCAGTTTGCCAGCGCAGCCGCGGGTGGCCCGCAAGGATCGGTGGTGTCTCTGGCTGACTTGAACGATCTGCAAGTTGAACTCGACATCGCACAGGCTGACTTTGCCCGGCTCAGTCCCAAACAAAAAGCCGTCGTCACTACGGACACGTATCCCGACAAGACTTACGACGGCGAGATCGCGCAGATCTCTCCCGAAGCGAATCGGCAAAAAGCTACCGTGCAGGTGAAGGTGCAGGTGCTGAATCCGGCGAAGTATCCGGACGTTTTCCTGCGGCCGGAGATGAACGCCACCGTGAAATTCCTTGCCGATGAACCCAAAACTGTAAATGCCCAACATAAGGGAGCGTTTGTACCAGCGGGCGCTTTGCGAGATCACGATGGCAAGAAAGTGGTGTTTTTAGCTTTCGATGGAAAAGCGCGCATGCGTGAGGTTCAGGTGTTGAGCCAGCGGACCGACGGATTTCTTGT
>JBAVGI010000235.1:0-6133 GCA_049684755.1 Candidatus Sulfotelmatobacter sp. | reverse complement strand
CGGGATCCCTTTATCGCAGCGCTGAAGCGCTGCGCCACCCAAAGGCGCGGGCCGTGCGTCTTTAATAAGAAAAAAAAAGCAGGTTCCTCGACTCGCCGTCGCTGGCGCTCCGGACAGCGCTCGGAATGACAGGGTTTAAGGAGGCTCCCGGCGCTTGGAGCGATAGGATTGGGAAGTCGCTGGCGGCTCGGGCGGACGAAGGCGTCCGCTGCTCCATGAGTTATCTGGTTAGCAGGTGCCAGGCTTCCTGGTAGCGGCTGTATTTGGATTTTTTCAGGTGGGGGGAGAGGACTACTGTCGGCTGGTTGTGGGTGGCGCGGATGGGGAGGATGTACCAGGTGTCGGTGGGGATGACGAGGGCGGCGAAGAAGTCGAGCTGGTAGGGGCGGTAGATGACGTGGCTGGAGCAGATGGTGCAGACGTAGGAGTTGTGGCGCTTATAGAGGGTGCATTTGACTTGCACGCGGCGGAAGAGGCCGTGGTGGTCGGTGGCGACTTCGTAGGGGGCGGTTTCTCCCCAGGGCTTGGCGACACGGAATCCGCGCTCGGTGGCGCATTGCATGAAGCGGAGTTCGGCCCACTCGCCGCGAAGCTTGGGGTGTTCGATGGTCTTGTTGGGATGGAGCATGCGAGGGTTCGCCTTTGGTGAAACGGTTAATCAAATTGGTTCGTGATGTGCCTGCAAGGTGGAAAGCAGGTTCCTCGCGATAAGTCCGCTCGGAATGACGGTTCTTTAGTGGTATGACAGTTCTTCGAGCCGGCACGACAGAATGGTCCGCGGGAGAGGGACGCAATTTTTGGTGCGGACAATAAAAAAGGCGACCCGGGTCGCGAGTCGCCTTGAATCAATCTTATAGTCCTATTATATCATAAAGCAATGGGTAAATGGGACATGTTAGCCGGAAATATTTGGGCTGCGTTTTCATGGGCATAGGTGCGATCGTGTAAGTTCTGCCTATTGACAAGAAATTGCCGAAACGGATTTCGGCGCGTTTTATCAATTCACTGACGCGGGGCTGGCTATGTTTGAGGGGGTGTGTCAAGCTGAGGGACTATGAAGAAACAGGCGTCGGACCAGTCGTTTCATGATCGGCGGTATCAGGAGCGGAAGCGGGCGGAGGCGGCGAAGAAGGCTGCGCCGAAGAAAGTGGTCAGAGAATCGGGGCGAGAAGGTGGCACCGCTGGGGCATCTAGCGGTAAGTGATAGCGCTGCGGCGCGGTAGCCGGGCCGTGGTGGCGCCAGCAAGTGCAGAGGTCCCTTCGGCAGGCTCAGGGCAGGCACTTCGTCGCTCGTCCTTCGCTTCGCGAAGGACTCTGCTCCTCAGGATGACAATTCGTTTCAGGGTGCCGCGGGTTGATTTACTGCCGTGCGTTCTGTAGATTCTGTTTGAACTGAAAGTATTGATATGGCCAACCTGACTGGCGTGCAACAGAAGTATATTTTGCATTGGGGCGAGATGGGGACGCGGTGGGGGATCAACCGCACCGTCGCGCAGATTCATGCGTTGCTGTATCTGTCTCCGCGGGCGCTGCCGGCGGAGGAGATTGCGGAGACTTTGAGCGTGGCGCGGTCGAATGTGTCGACGTCGATTCGCGAGCTGGAGGGGTGGGGGATTGTGCGGGCGGTGCATGTGCTGGGCGACCGGCGGGAGCATTATGAGTCGATGAAAGATGTTTGGGAGATGTTCCGGCTGGTGATTGAGCAGAGGAAGAGGAGGGAGATTGATCCGACGCGGGAGATGTTGCGGCGGAGCTTGGAGGAGCTGGATCCGAAAGAAGCTGGGGCGGAGTTTACCCGGGAGCGGTTGGCGGCGATGGCGGGCTTTTTTGAGGCGGTCACGGAGTTGCATGATGAGATGAAGCGTCTGCCTACGGGGACGGTGCGCAAGTTGTTGCGGATGGGAGCTAAGGTGAGTAAGGTCAAGGGCAAGAGCTAACCACAGGGGACACCGAGGATCACGGGGCAGGTCCTTCGTAGCGGTAGGGATGCTTCGACTTCGTGGGATCGTCTTTCAGACGATTCCACTCCGCTCAGCATGACAGATAAAATTGTGTGAGGTGGTTCAGAATGTCGCAGTCGGGTGAGCAGAAAGAGATTTGGGTTACGTTGACCGGGTTGCCTTTGACGATTGAGTTGGAGTGGCCGTTTCATCGGTCGACTTCGGGGGCGGATTTTTGGGTGTTGCATGGGGACATTCGGTTGGAGAATTCGGATGGGCTGCATGCGCCGGTGGCGGTGAATTTGTCGGCTACGGTGCGGGAAGTGATGGCGTCGCTCGAGCCGAAGGATGCTGAGGCTCCGGTGATCAACGCGCTGCGCAAGGAAGTGGACCGGCGGCAGATTGAGTTTGTGAAGTCGGGGAAGCTGAAGCCGGTGGCGTTCTCCAGCCGGCATTATGACTTCAAGCGGGAGAAGTGGGTGTTTGGGAAGGCGAGCGATGATGAGATTGCGACGTTTGTGGAGCGGAAGGTTTATTGGGAGACGAAGTTGAAGTCAAATTCCCCACTTCTCGCGAAAGACGCGAGAAACGGGGCACCCTTATCCGATGCTCCGCCGGCAGAGAAGCGAGTTTGGGTTGGGGATCCGACGGACGCGCAGTATCTGGAGACTACCCCGGCGCATTTGCTGGAGATTGCGGGGCGACTGGTGGCGGGGGATGGGTTGGTGCGGTTGGAAGGCGAATGGGCGGAAGCGACTGCGGGGTTGATGGGTCAGGCGGAGCGATTTGAAGCGGCGATGCGGACGGCCGTGGAGGAGTTGGAGAAGAAGCACGCGTTTGAGCGAGGGTAGACGCTCGTGTCGGAATCATGGTGTGCGCGAGATTGTCGTAAAACGAAGTTGTTTTTAGAGAAGCGGGCCCTCAGCGGCTAAAGCCTGTTGCTGTTTAACCTTCTTTGATGGCACGACTGAAGTCGTGCCCTTCCCGATTCCACTATCTCTGACACAACATCAACTGGCTACGATTCTTGCGAGGATTTGCGGGAGAATAGTCCCCAGCAGAATCTGGGGGCGATGGCGTAGTTTAGCTGGACCAGGACAATCGCGGCGATGGCGTAATAGGTGTTGATGAAGCAGAGGGCGGCGCCGGCGGCGTAGAGGGATTGGGCGATCACGATGCGGCGGACTACTGCGGGATGGACTTCCGGGGGAAGATCGCCGATGAGCAGATGGGCGCGGGTGGCGTAGGACCAGCTCCAGTAAAGTATGAGGCCGAGGAGGAAGATGTTGCTCCAGTAGACCAGGAGCGCGGTGCGGTAGTGGATGAATTCGGCGAGCAGGGACGTGGTGAACGGGGTGAGAGTGATGGCGCAGAGGAAGGCGATGTGGATCCAGGCGAGATTGCGGTCGGAGCGGGCGAAATAGTTGAGTTGAGTTTGCTGGCCGACCCAGAAGATTCCGTTGGTCATGATGCTCATCAGGAAGATGATGAGGCGCGGCGAGAGTGCGAGGAGGACGTGGCGGAGGTCGTGTTCGGAGTGGACGGCTTCGGCGGCGGGGACGCGGAGGTCGAGGACGAGCAGGGTCATGGCGACGGCGAAGATTCCGTCGCTGAGGGCGGCGATGCGTTCGACGCTTTGGCCTGCAACACGGTTGTAGAGAGATGGCATCTAAGCGGAGTTTAGCATTGGGGTCGGGAACGGAAAGGTCAACATCTTAAACACCCTTCGACTTCGCTCAGGGCAAGCAGAGGACACTGGGGTTCACAGGGAAAGGCCGGACGGTTCGCGGAGAGTGTGTTCATAAAATGAGTGCTTCGGGAGGTCGCGGGGGACGGACAGGGTGGAGAGTGGCGCGTGGACTGATGCTGGTCTGCGCGTTGGTGTTGATCGGACGCGGGCGCATGCGTGGTCAGGAACAGCCGGGGAATCCTCCGGAACCGGCGGGACAGGCAGCGGGGAAGGAATTGCCGGACGCGCCGGGAGAGACCAAGAAGGAGAGCGCGACTCCGGCGCAGCAAGTGGAGGATAAGACGAAGCAAGCTGTCGGCCTGACGAAGGACGTGGCTCAGGTGGGGTTGCTTAGAGCGCGCGATTGGGAGTCGACGTGGATTTCTGGAGTTTTTGTTGGCAAGAATCAGCCGCTGGTCTCGCCCACGGCGAAGCAGCGCAGGGAAATTTATTTACGGCAGACGCTGACCACTCCGGGGGCTTATATGAAGCGAATGTTTGCGTCGGGGATCGATCAGGTGCGGGGGACGCCGCCGCAGTGGGATGACGGATGGGGCGGGTATGCGGAACGGTTCGCGTCGCGCGAAGGACAATTTATTACGGCGAATACGCTGGCGGCGCTGGGCAATGCGAAGCTGGGATATGAAGTCCGTTATGACCGGTGCCGGTGCAGCGGGACGTGGCCGCGGATGCGGCATGCGATTATCCGAAACTTTCTGACTTATGACCGGACGGAAAAAGATATGTGGCCGCAGTTCGCGCTGTATGGAGGAGCTTTTGGGGGAGGGTTGGTTTCCACGGCGTGGAAGCCGAGTCCGAAGAATGCGTGGGCGAATGGTGGATGGGCGGTGGTGGGGCAGGCAGGATATGGGACGCTGCTGAATCTGGTGACGGAGTTTTCGAGAGAGATTAATCGGAAGCAGGGAGTGAAGTAGGGGGCAGAAAAAGTCCTCAGGGCCAAAGGCCGCATTTCTTTTAAGCCTTTACGGCACGACTGAAGTCGTGCCCTTCCCGATCGAAGTCAAACAAGCGGGCGTGGGCGCCCGCTCCACACAATCACTACAATCTGCAATCTACTGCAGCAGCGTGCCTCCGTTGGTGGGTGGCTCTTCTTCTGGGGCGAGGACTACGGCGGCGGCGACGCGGTCGCCGGGCTCCATTTGCAGGAGGCGGACGCCCTGGGCGTTGCGGCCGGATTCGCGGATGGTCTTTGAATCCATGCGGATGATTTTGCCGTAGTGGCTGATGAGCATGACTTGCGAGTTTTCGTCGACCAGGGCGATGGCGACTACTTTGCCGACGCGCTCGGTGGTTTTGACGTTGATGACGCCTTTGCCGGCGCGGTTGGTGAGGCGGTATTCGTCGGCGGGAGTGCGCTTGCCGTAGCCATTTTCGGTTACGGAGAGGATTAGATTTCCTTTTTGAGTTAGATCTACGACTTCGCCTGGCGGGATTTCTGTTTCGAGGCTCGCTTCGCTCGCTGGACGGGCGGAGGCGCCCGTCCCTCCCTGTTCCGTGCCGGGTTTCGGGGTGACCGTCATGCCTACTACGTAATCGCCTTCATCGAGATTGATGCCGTTGACGCCGTAGGCGGCGCGGCCCATGGGGCGGACGTGACTTTCGTCGAAGCGGACGGCCATGCCTTCGTGGGAGGCGATGAAGACGATTTGGTCGCCGTTGGTGATGCGGGCGGCTACGAGTTCGTCTCCGGTTTCGATATTGATGGCGTTGATGCCGTTGGAGCGGACGTGCATGAATTCGCGCAGCTCGGATTTTTTTACCAGGCCGTTGCGGGTGGCGAAGAAGATATATTTATTTTCTTCTTCGAGATTGCGCACAGCCAGCATGGTGCGGACGGTTTCGCCGGGCTGCAGTCCGATTAGATTGCCGATGTGCTTGCCGCGGCCGGCGGCGCTTACGTCGGGAATCTCGTAGACCTTGAGCCAGTAGACTCGGCCTTTGTTTGTAAAGATCAAAATGTAGGCGTGGGTGGAGGCGATGAAGAGGTGTTCGACGAAATCTTCTTCGCGGGTCTTCATGCCGGTGCGTCCGCTGCCGCCGCGTCGCTGCATGCGGTAGGTGGAAATCGGCGTGCGCTTCATGTAGCCGGAGTGGCTGAAGGTGACGGCGACTTGCTCATCGGCGATTAAATCTTCGAGAACGATTTCGGCGGCTTCGTCTTCGATGCGGGTGCGGCGGTCATCTCCGTAAAGGTTTTTTACTTCTTCGAGTTCCTTGATGATGACGCTACGAAGTTTTTTCTCGGAGGCGAGGATGGCTTCGTAGTCTTCGATGCGCTCGCGGACTTCTTTCAGTTCGTTCGAAATTTCGTCGATCGAAAGTTTGGTGAGGCGGTGCAGTTGCAGTTCAAGAATGGCTTCGGCCTGGCGCGCGGTGAAGGGCTTTTCGGGATCGAGCCTGGGAGCGCGGCCGGTGGTGTTGATATCAATTTTCTTGCCGCCGA
>JBAVGI010000234.1:0-18488 GCA_049684755.1 Candidatus Sulfotelmatobacter sp. | reverse complement strand
TGGACAAGGCACGCTGAGGGCCGTCTTTGGAGGAAATACGTGAAGTCCCGCTGCTCAGGTGCGGAGCTCTGGGTGTCAGAGTGACGAATTGACCAATTAAAGAAACAAAGCAAAACCAGCCCACTGGTCAATTCATACGGATATCAGTAGAGATTGCCGGCAATGCTATGAGATTCGCGAGGCGACAATAACATCTGTCTTACAATTGCAACAAATCCATAACATACATACCGGTTGGTATGTTGGTGGAGTATCTGAAGCAATCTGGCGCAGTAAATGTCTCGCCCTTGACGCGGGATTACGGAAATGGCTGGCGGATTCTCGATGCCTGGCCCGAGGCCGTTGCCTCCGTTTTACGAGAGGGCCAGACCGACGGAAGTTCGCCGCGCCGCGCAACCGGCTGGCACGGCCGGCTTACTGATCGCGATGGGCGAAGGCTATGGCTCGCCGGCAAAGAATGCTCAGGAGCCGGAAGTGATGAAAGCGGGGATCAAAACATCGTGACCTGGCTGCAGTATCTGCGCGCGCCGGGCAACCACAAGAGGCGCCGATCGCATCGTTGTAGAGGTCGGCCTCTTTGCATACCGACTGGTTTGTATGTTCCAGAGTTCGCGTCGTCTGGAGACACGATGAACACTCTGAAGAGAGAGGGACGCGGGGTCTTGAGTCGGGCAGGCTGTCTGACGGCTTGGGGGTGTTTGGTCGTGGCGGTATGCGCTGCCCTACCAGGCCGGTCGGCGTCAAAGCAGTCGCCCGATCCGGGCCTGGCGGCGCTCGGGAGCGGTTTCGTCTCCCACACCGCCCAAGTGAACGGAACAACACTTTATTACGTGCGCGGCGGGACAGGTCCGGCGGTGATTCTGCTGCATGGCTTCCCCGAAGACTGGTACGCGTATCACCGCGTCATGCCGTTGTTGGCGAAACAGTTCACGGTGGTGGCAGTTGATCTCCGCGGCATAGGCGGCTCCGCTGTAGCGGCAGGTGGGTACGATGCGGCGAACATGGCCGAAGACATTCACCAACTGGCAGAGCGCCTGCATTTGGATCATGTTTACGTTGTCGGTCACGATATCGGCGGCATGGTCGCATACGCCTTCGCCCGCCGTTATCCGGAAACCAGTCGCGGGGTAATGGTGCTCGATGTGCCTCTGCCCGGCCTTGGGCCGTGGGATGCAGTCAAGACCAGTCCCCTTACCTGGCATATCAATTTTCAACAGACACCTGACCTCCCCGAGCAACTTCTCCCCGGCCGCGAATTCATTTACTTCCGTCACTTTCTCGATCGCAGCACCTTCAGTGATGCTGAAGTCACTCGTTATGCCAAGGCCTACGCTGCGCCGGGGCATCTCCACGCCCTCTTGGAGATCTACCGCGCCTTCCCCGCAGACGAGAAATTCAATGCAGCACAACGGAGTGCAATCAGCGTGCCCTTGGTGCTGGCTCCCGGCGAAAACTCGCCCTTCGAAAAACTGACGTCGAGTTTGGCCGCGGCTTTACGCGCTCATGGGTGCGCGAGCGTCAAGGTTGAAGTGATTAAGAGTAGTGTGCATTACGTTGCCGATGAGCAGCCTAATGCTGTGGCTGAACTCATTGCACGATACGCTCGTTGAATACATACGAACCAGTCGGTATTCCATTAGCTAAAAATCTCGATGGTGGCGGCAGGCCTCAGGAGGAATCAATGAACTGGAAGATAGCAGCTAAGATCGCATCGGGTACTTTTGTGCTGGTTGTCGCTCTAGGGGCGGCGGCGCGGCAAGCGCGAGCGCAGGACGCCAAAACTCCGTATCCCAGCATGGCTCCGCTGGATCAGTACCTGATAGCGGATCGAAATGCTGAGGTTGCTCTGGCACGGACCGCGGCTCCGCCGTCCATTTCCCGCGATGCAAAAGTCATGGTCCTGGGGCCGCACGGCTACGAAACTGCGGTGGAAGGCAAGAACGGTTTTGTCTGCATGGTAGAGCACGCGTGGATGAATCCTTTCGATAGCCCCGAGTTTTGGAACCCTAAGAATCGCAGCCCGATTTGCTTAAATCCGCCCGCCGCCCGAACCGTGCTGCCGATCACTTTGATGAGGACAACACTGGTACTGGCGGGAAAGTCGAAAGAAGAAATCAAGGAGAGTGTCAAGGCCGCGATTGAGAAAAAGGAATTGCCGGATCTTGAAGCTGGTGCGATGAGCTACATGATGTCCAAGGATGCGTATCTTACCGACGCGGGCACCCACAATATGGCCCATCTTATGTTCTACATGCCGCTCGGGACGGTATGGGGTGCAAATCTGGTGGACTCCTCGAATCACCTGTCGGAACCGTTCCCCGGATCTCCGCTCTTACTGGCTCCCTCCTACAAAGGCAACCCGGAACCGATCGATATGTTCCTGATGGGCACCGGTGTATGGTCGGACGGAACGACGGCTCCGATGTAGGACGCAGCCTCGAGAGAAACGCGGAATGTCGTGCCCGAGTTGCTCTCATCAGGTCGGTGAGCACCGGAGTGTGAAAACGTGATGAAAACTGGATTCGAGAAAGCGGAGAGGAAAGCCTGGCAGTGCGCCAGGCGTCTGCTGGCCGCTTTGTTCTTACTCCCCACAATCGCGCTGGGACAAATGCAACTTCCGGCCAAGCCAGATTCTGCCAAAATCCGACCATTCAAAATGCATGTTCCCGATAGCGTTCTAGCCGATCTTCGGCGCCGCTTGGCGGAAGCTAAATGGCCCGATCAGCTTCCGGGCACGTCCTGGGAGTACGGCGCCGACATCAAGAAGGTCCGGGAACTCGCGGATTACTGGCAGAATGGCTACGACTGGCGCGCGCAGGAAGCCAAAATCAACCGGTTTGACCAGTTCACCACGGAAATTGATGGACAGCAGATTTATTTTATTCATCAGCGCTCGCTCCGGCCCGACGCAATACCCTTGTTGTTGATTCACGGCTGGCCGGGTTCGATTGTTGAATTTCTGGCAATGATCGAGCCTCTCACCCACCCTAAGGACAGCAATAGTCCGGCATTCGATGTCATCGTTCCTTCGCTTCCTGGCTTCGGATTTTCCGGACCCACCACAACTCGCGGTTGGGACCCACAGCGTATGGCGAGAGCCCTGGTCGTTCTCATGGATCGTTTGGCGTATTCCAAATACGGTATCCAGGGCGGCGACTGGGGTTCGCTGATCGCCCGCGACATGGCTTACCAGGCGCCCGCGCACGTGATCGGGCTTCATCTGAACCTCATTGACGCGGATCCGCCGAACCGGGAGGCAGTTACGCAAATGAGCGATGTGGAACGCAAACGTTTTTCATACTTCGACCGGGAAGAGAGCAGCTTTTTTTTCCTCCAGGCCGCTGAACCCCAGACTCTTGCCTATGCCCTGTCGGACTCCCCGGTCGGGTGGTTGGCCTGGATGATCGCTAGATTTCAACTGCTTACTGACAACAACGGCGATTTCCTCACAGCGGTGGACCGCGACACATTTCTGACCGATGTCACCCTCTATTGGGTGACCGGTACGATTGGCTCCGCCATGCGAATCTATCGTGAGAACCGGCTCACCAGCGGAGAAACGGCACCACACCCACGGCTGGAGACTCCGGTGGCGTATGCGGATTTTCCAAAGGAGGTATATGCCTGTCCGTTTAGCTGGATTATTCGGACTTACAACGTCGTACAAAGGACGGAGATGCCAAAGGGCGGACACTTTGCGGCGCTGGAACAACCCGATCTCTTGCTTGATGATATGCGGAATTTCTTTGCAAAGGTTGATCACAAACAAGCCGAAAGTGTGCCCTGACACGAAATGGAACGGTGCGTGCAGATGGTCGCGCGTGGGCGGCTGGGTTGGGCGCGGATTTGCCTGACTCTCAGGTTCGGGTCCGAGGCGGTCAGTCAAGACGCTTACGCATGCTGGAACAGAGATAGATGGTGAGTGGAAACCATGCGCGTGTTGATCGTGGATGATGAGTCCCTGGCCCAAACGGCTCTGGCAAATATCCTCTCGGCAAGGGGCGACGTGGAGCATTTCGATTCGGCCAACCATGCGAGCGAAGCGCTCGAGAAATTGGCCACGGACTCCTACGATGTTTTGCTTCTCCACATCAATATGCTGGACGTGTCGGCTACTCAACTAGTAGACCAGCTTAGAAAACGAAACCTTCCGTTGCCGTCGATTGTGTTTGTAACGACACACGTCGAACACGCGGTCGCAGCCTTCGAGAGGCACACAGTCGACTACGTGCTAAATCCTTTCTCGAACGATAGTATCAACGAAGCTGTGGACCGCGCCTCTCGGAGAGCAAAGGGCGAGCGGGCCGCAAGATTGATCGAAGCTTTGCCGCAGTTGCAAAAGCTGTCTCCGACCAGTCACCCGATAATCGCAATCAAAGCTAACGGAAGGATCCTCCTCATCAATCCTGGAGAGGTGGTGGCAGTTCAAGCTGAGGGCAATTATGTGTCGCTTCAGCGGGAATCGGACTCCTATCTGCTGCGCGAGTCAATTTCGATGGTGGCAGAAAAGCTGAAGCCATACGGATTCATTCGGATCCATCGATCAGCGCTCGTGAATGCGTCGTTTGTGGTAGAGATTAAGCCGTACTCGACGGGAAAGTATGGTCTCCGCGTCAAAGGTGGGAAGGAATACGCAGTTACCAGCGGTTACAAGAAGAATCTCAAACCCCTCACAGAATTCCGGATCGGTAGCGGTGCTTTCTTTACGGAATAGCCTACTCATAGACGCAACCTGGACAAGTACCTGCAATTCAGTCGGATTAGAAAACTACACATTCCTAACGCAGTAACTCACTATGCAAAGAGCCAATGTTTATGCGGGTACAAAGGCGCAGATTTCGAAGGGGTTTTCTAACAGTCCCTTCCAACCCATCGAATCCCAGTATTTCGCACCATGATGTTGCAGACTAATGCGAACATTTGTGTCGTTAGGTCCCTGGCTGATCTTACAGGCGCCAGAAAAGAAGGGTTAAACGTTTAAAGGGGTAGTGTAGAGCGACGGCAAAAGTGCTACACGTTACCAATTAGTAACAGCGGGGCGGGCGCGGGGGAGGGGTTGCGCTTAAGGTACGGGGCTTGGATGGAGTCTTGCCAGTTTAAGCGGGACATGACCTCTGTTACGCTGCCACCTCGTTGAAGTTGGGCGCGGGCAGTCCTCCTACTCTCTCGACGAACTAGAATCGGGACGACGGCGATGGAGGCGAGCCAAGCTCTTCAAGAAATTTATTGTGTTTAATCGTTGGTTCTTGGATTGTGTTCTCGATTATTTCCAATACGCCATGAGTCGCCGCCAGGTCGATTTCTGATTCAGCTTTTGCGGTGTCAGCGTGTCGCCGTGGAAGATTTCAAACTCCGAATCCTTCAACCCGTGCAGCAGCATGTTCATACGCGCCAGGTTGTAGGTGGTGATGTTCTTTTCCTGACCAAAAATCTTGCCGATGCCATGCGATTCCATGCGCTTGCGCACGCTGAGGAGCAGCGAACCGGAACCGCAGGCAAAGTCCAAAACGCTGTCCAGCTTGGCTTTCTTTCCCGTTTTCGGCTCCTGGCTGTCCAGCGTGACGATGCCAGACAAAATGCTAGAAATCTGTTGCGGCGTGTAAAATTCGCCCGCCTTCTTGCCGGAACCGGCGGCATACTGGCCGATCAGATATTCGTAGGCATCGCCTAACCTGTCGGCGTCAGTGGAAAATTGCGTCAGCCCTTCGGCGATCTTTTGAATAATGGTGCAGAGCTTCGCGTTGCGCTCTTCGTGTTTTTTGCCGAGCTTGTCCGAATCCGGCGAGACGGGCCCTCAGAAATTACTGCAGTTCTACTGCAGTGGACGGGTTTTGCACAAGGAAGCAATCGCTGTGGGACACCCCGCGCACTTGAGGTTATTCAAAACAAAAGGGCATTTATGGTGCCGGGAGGGGGAGTCGAACCCCCAAGGTACTAAGTACCGGCGGATTTTGAGTCCGCTGCGTCTGCCAGTTCCGCCATCCCGGCTGAGGGCATCTTTGTGAAGAGAACACTAGCTTAATTGAGGGTCTGAGCCTTTGCAACATGGCGCGCTGGCTACGCAACCGCGATTCGGCCTCGTTATGCACCGAGGTTACCGTTTTCGACAGCAACCTCCGTACATTCCTCAGCCTCCAAGACCAATGGCTCCCGCCACAGCTCCGCCGCCAAGCACGGTCCAACGGCAGCAGCAGCCACAGCAGAAAAACAACAGGAAAATCATAATTCCAATCGCACTCGTGGCTTGCATACTGCTGTGCGCCGGCGCAATAGAATTGCTCCGCAACTGGCCCTATTCGCAGCCCGAAGTGTTGCAGGACTTGCGCGAGGCCAGCGACAGCCAAGTCCAGGTCGAGAGATTTCATCAAACATTTTTCCCTTCGCCGGGCTGCGTTCTGGAAGGATTAGTTTTCCGCAATAACCCCTCCGCAGCCCAGCCTCTCATCACTATCGACAAGCTCACGATTCAAGGCAGCTATCTGGGCCTGCTCGCGCAGCGAGTCAACCGCATTACCGCGGAAGGGTTGGTAGTCACCATTCCTCCATTTGGGACCGGCAAGGCTTTGCATACCAGACAGTCAAAAATCACGATCGCAGAGATTGTCGCTAACGGCTCCGTCGTTGAGTTCGCTTCCAAAGATCCGGACAAGAAAACTTTGCGCTTCGATGTTCACGAAGCGCTCCTGCGAAATGTGGGATGGGGATCGCCTTTGACGTATCGAGTGAAAATCCACAATCCCGAGCCGCCCGGCGAAGTCGCCGCCGAAGGAAAGTTTGGTGTATGGAACCTTACCAATGCGGGCGAAACTCCGATTTCTGGAAAATATAAATTCTCGGACGCCGACCTCAGCGTGTACGAAGGCATTGCCGGCACGCTTTCTTCCACTGGTGAATTCGAAGGCAAACTGGCGCACATCGATATCTCGGGTCACACCGACACCCCTGATTTCGAGGTCACATCCGGCAGGCATCCGGTAGATCTGGCAACAAAATTCAGCGCCTACGTCGATGCCACACACGGCAATACATATCTCAAACAGGTCGATGGCGATTTCTGGAACACTCATGTCTCAGCGCGCGGCAGCGTTGCAACTTCCCCCGACCGCGAAGGAAAGACAGCCCTGATCGATCTGCAATCCAGAAGCGCGCGCATCGACGATCTTCTTCTCTTATTTGTGCAGGCAAAGCGCGCGCCCATGTCGGGCGATGTCACTTTTCAAGCGCACGCCGAACTTCCTCCCGGCGAGCAGAAGTTCCTGAAGAAAATTAAGTTGCGAGGCAATTTTGGAATCGGCGGGGGATCGTTTGCCCAACCTTCTACTCAGAAAGGCGTCAACGAACTCAGCGCTGGAGCCCGAGGGGAGAAAAATATCAGCAAAGATATTCAGAAAAACGAAAACGCTAATAGCAAGAATAACGATGCTGAGAACAAGAACAACAAGAATAAAGAGCAACCCGACCCCGAGACCGTGCTGATCGATCTGCAAGGCCAAGTCGACGTCATGAACGGAGCCGCGAACTTCGCCGATCTCTCGTTTCGCGTACCCGGCGCCCACGCCCGCGTACACGGAACTTACAACCTGATCAATTACAAAATCGATTTGCGCGGCCAAATGCGGGTGGATTCACAGATCTCGAACACTACGACGGGAGCGAAAGCATTTCTGCTGAAAGTGATGAATCCATTCTTTAAGAAGAAGCCCAAGGGCGAAATCGTTCCCGTACGGATCGGCGGAGATTACGCTCATCCCACATTCGGCCTCGACCTGAACGACAAGAAAGCGCAGAACATACCGCACACTCACCAGGCGCAGAATCCCGCTTCTTCCTCGCGCAAGCCTGAATAGATTTGATCGGCCCTCGAAACCGAAACCTACTTTGCCTTGTAACGGAAACATTGCACTACGTGATCGTTCACCATGCCGACAGCCTGCATAAAGGCATAGCAGATGGTTGAGCCCACGAAGTTAAAGCCGCGCTTCTTCAGGGCTCTGCTCATGGCGTCGGATTGAGGAGTACTGGCCGGAACTCGCTGCCGCGTCTTCCACGAATTCACTCGTGGCCGTCCCTCTACAAACTGCCAAATATAACTATCAAGGCTGCCGAACTCTTCCTGCACTCGCAACATCGCCTGCGCATTGCGCATCGCCGATGCGATCTTTAAGCGGTTACGCACGATGCCCGGATTTTTCAACAGTTGCGCGATCTTTCTGCGGTCGTAAAGCGCAATCCGCTGCGCATCGAAATTGTCGAACGCCGCGCGATAGTTTTCCCGCTTATTGAGAATCGTCTCCCAGCTCAGTCCGGCCTGCGCGCCTTCCAGAATCAGAAACTCAAAGAGTGTGCGGTCATCGTGCACCGGCACGCCCCATTCCTCATCGTGATAGCGCATCATCAATTCGCCCTGGGCCCAGGCGCAACGAATCAGCTGAATTTTTTCTGCGTCAGGTCGCTTCATAAAACCACTGCAGGCACTCGCGGGCTATTCCAGCGACTTCGGATCCGATCGATTCTTCGGCGATTTCGCATCCAGCAACGCAACCAGTTGCCGCGCAGAGCTAGGGACTCCTACTTTCCGCTCCACAATAATCTCTTTCGCACTCAATTTTCGCCCATAAAGTTTTTCGTTGGCGTTGCCGTCCGATCGCAACGTTGATCCCTCCAGCGATATTCCCGCAAACAATCCCTTATTGCGCGAGTAGGAAAGGATCTCCGCGTTCATCACGATATCGGTCGCACCTTCCGCAGTACGCCCCTTCGGACCTGCGGCCGCCGAGGCGTCCGCGCCCAACTTCACTTTGCTCGACAGCAGCGATCGCGCTCCCTTCGGATTCATCACCAGCAAAACAAAATCCGTTGCCTGCCCGCCCAACTGAAAGCCAATGCTTACCCCCTCCAGTGCATATAGAGCCGGAGGTCCCCATGGGCCGGTGTAGTGCTGTCCGCTGCGGCATACCATTACTCCGCGTCCATAACTGCCACCCACGCCGAACGCGCCTTTCTTTACCGAGGGCAGAATTACCAGGCACTCCGCCTTGTCCAGCAAGTCCTGCGGAATGTCGTCGGGAATGTTCAGGATTTCCTTCATCACGTCGCCCGCATCCTTCACGCGGTCGGCTTCCCTCTCGTCGTTGGCGAACGCCATCGACGCCACCAGACATATAGCCACTAATAACGCCGCCGTCTTGCGCTTCATTTGTTCAATTCCTCTCTGCCAAACGTGGTCTCTAACCATTTCACCGGAGTCATCCGTCTGTAGCATTCTACCCGCACTCCGCGCGATCTAAGGTCATGACCAAACGAGTGCTCCTTTTGTAACTTGGCACCCTCTGCCGTCCGCCTCTACAGTCATTGGATAGTGTGGCCTGCGGCCGCCTTCGTTCGGCACCCGAAGTGCATCTAACGAATAGGAAGTACATTTTGGCCGTGCGGGGAGTGAAAATTTTGGACTTTTCAGGCATGAAGTACACGCGGTGGGCCAGCCGGGTTCTGGCGCTGGCAGCCACGTTGATGATTGCCTTCCCGGCTTCCGCCCAGGCCGTTCCATATGCCAGCACTTATGCGACTAGTAGCGCCGATGCCGGCGCTTACAGCACCACTTCAACCCCGGACGACCCGCAGTCTGGCGCGATGCTCACCATCCGCAAACGCGTCGACGAAGTCAACGTACTTTTCATCGCCACCGACAAGCACGGCAAATTTGTGCGCGACCTGAATCAAAATGACTTCTCCATCCTCGACGATCACAAGCCGCCGCAATCCATAGTAAACTTTCGCCGCGAAACCGACCTCCCGCTTCACCTGGGCTTGCTCATCGACGTAAGTGGATCGGTTCACAGCCGTTTTGGGTTCGAGCAGGATGCGTCCATCAGCTTCCTGGAGCACTCCATTCGTGCCGGCTTCGACAAAGCTTTCATCGTCGGCTTCAACAAACAAAGTCAACTCACGCAGGATTTCACAGACAATGTGCAACTGCTTTCCGATGGTGTTCATCGCCTGCAGGATGGCGGAGGCACCGCACTCTACGATGCCATCTATCGCGCCTGCAAAGATAAATTTCTGAAAGACCGTCCCGACCATCCCACGCGCAAAGCGATCGTGGTCGTAAGCGACGGAGAAGATAATCAAAGCGAATACTCCCGCGCGCAAGCCATCGAAATGGCGCAGCGCGCAGAAGTGATTATCTACGCTATCTCCACCGACGACAGCGGCCTCATTCTCCGCGGCGATAAAGTTCTCGAACAACTTGCGGAAGCTACCGGAGGCCGCGCTTTCTTCCCCTTCAAGATGAAGGACATTACTCACTCCTTCGCAGCCATCGAAGACGAGCTGCGCAGCCAGTACGTTGTGTCCTACCGTCCCGCAGATTTTGACGCGGACGGCCGCTACCGTTCCATCGAAATCTCCGCCCTCAAGAAAGACCTGCAAGTCCGCGCCCGCAAAGGCTACTTCGCACCCCAGCAATAGATCTTTCGCGGTTGCTTTGAAACGACCGCGAGTGCAGTCGCTGCAGGACTCCGTGCGCCGGCACCCATATTGCCGTAGAATGCTGTCACGCGCCCGTAGCTCAACTGGATAGAGCATCTGCCTTCGGAGCAGAGGGTTGGGAGTTCGAGTCTCTCCGGGCGCACCACCGATTAGGTTACGCGGATCTTCCTCTAATTTGAGCGTCTACCTTTGGGGGAACGATGGCGCAACTTTTGGCCGCTTTCTCCAGGAAAGACGCTACCTCAATAATGTCCCTCCGCGCACCGTTGAATAGCACGAACAAAGTCTAAAGTGGTTGGGCGTGGAGCAACCCACAGACGCAGTCCTCAGCGATTTTGTCTTGGGAATGCGGACAGCCGGACTCCTTAACTCCCTTAAAGAGCGAATTCCAGCGGCATGACGGAGATTTGACTCGGTACCAGGTACTAGGTACTTTTCTACTGCATGCATCCAATCGCCACCAGCATCCTGCTCGGCCTTACCGCCGCCGCCGCCAATGTTTTCGGGGGTGCGATTATCGTGCAGCGCCACTGGGAGCGCCGCTACCTGCGCTACTTTGTCGCGCTGGGCGCGGGGTTCATGCTGGCCACGGCCCTGGTTGAGATGGTCCCGGAAAGTCTGGCTCTGCGAGGACGCAGCGCGGCTTTCTTAATTCTGCTCGGCTATCTGATCATCCATTTCTTTGAGCACACCGTGACTCCTCATTTCCACTTTGGCGAAGAGACGCACAAAGATCAGTTCATGCACTCGCACAAGGGATACTCGGTGTTGCTCGGACTCATCATTCACACCTTCTTCGACGGCATCGCCATCGCCTCTGGATTTCTGGTTTCAAATGCGTTGGGATGGATCATCTTCTTCGCGGTCTTCCTGCATAAAATTCCGGAAGGCTTCACGGTGAGTTCGGTGATGCTGGCCAGCGGACGCAGTCGAGGAATTGCGTGGGGAGCATCCGTCATCCTCGGCGGAGCAACGCTGGCCGGCGTGCTCACCATGGCGCTGTTTCGCCATCACGTAGCTGCGGGGTTGCCGCTATCCGCGGGGGTTACGATTTACGTCGCTGCTTCGGATTTGGTCCCGGAGGTTAATAAAGAACCGGCGATGAAGATGGCTCTGCTCGTGTTCGTAGGCACAGGAGTATTTTTTCTGCTCGAGACTCTGTTTCGCCTGCACTGAGGTTGGCTCTCGGAGAAGCTGTTACCCCAACGTTGCAGTCATCTCAAATTTTTCGTCTAGTGTTCCGGTAGCGCAAGAATGCGCAGTCCTGGGATCGTCTTGAAATCCTTCGCATCTGATGTCACCAGAGCGTCATCCTCAGCCTAGCCGTTGCCGCGCGGCTTTGCTTCCATGGGCAGTTGCTGCGATGCGCGTCCGCAGGCTTGCAGGATTCCGATAACTGCGGCATACGCCGCAACGATGCCAATTCCAACCGAGGCAACCACCGTAACGCAGAGAATTAGAGGCATGAAAAGCGAAATCACGGTCCACCCTGTCTAAATCGAAAGATCGAAATTCAAAAAACCGCAGTCAGAAATGGCAATACTCAGATGCCGCTAGCTCAACTTTGGTCTACGCGGCTTCTTCAATCTACCTGCCCGAATGCCTGCCGCTAGTGACGACCCAGATGCTCCGCGACCAACGCGCTCCGTAGTAAAATACGGAGTAGAGCTGCGCACTCCTAATGTCGAACAATTCTGTAGGGCTGTCGACGTTACGGAAGGGCTATCCAGCCTGAATTTTCAGACCAGAACCAAATGGCCATTACTAAGATTTCAGTGCGCGGGGCGCGCCAGCATAACCTCAAGAACATTGACGTTGAGATTCCGCGCAATACGCTCACAGTGGTGACGGGGCTGAGCGGTTCAGGGAAGTCGTCTCTCGCTTTCGACACCATTTATGCCGAGGGCCAGCGCCGTTATGTGGAAACGCTTTCCACCTACGCCCGCCAGTTTCTCGACCAGATGGAGCGTCCGGATGTGGATGCAATTGATGGACTTAGCCCGTCTATCTCGATCGAGCAGAAGACCACCAGCCGCAGTCCGCGCTCGACGGTTGGCACAATCACTGAAATTTACGATTATCTTCGCTTGTTGTTCGCTTCAATTGGTATTCCGCATTGCCCTAAGTGTGGCCGGCCGATTAGCCGCCAGTCGGCTGAGCAGATCGTGCAGCGGGTGATGGCGCTAACTCCAGAAGATCGCGTGATGGTGCTCGCGCCGATCGTCCGTGGACGCAAGGGTGAATTCAAGAAAGAGATGGAGACGCTGCTCAAGCATGGCTACACCCGCGCTCGAGTCGACGGCGAACTGGTGAACATGGAGGACGATCTTAATCTTGATAAGCGCAAGAATCACACCATAGAAGTCATGATTGACCGGCTGCTGGTGAAACCGGGAATCGAGCATCGCCTGGAGATGTCAGTAGGTCTGGCCATGAAGCTGGCCGGCGGTTTGGTGCAGGTGGCCGTGGTCGGCGGCGAGGAGCAACTGTATTCGGAAAAACTGGCTTGTCCCGATTGCGGTATTAGCGTGCCGCAACTTGAACCGCGCTCATTCTCGTTTAACAGTATGTATGGAGCGTGTCCCGAATGCCACGGCCTCGGCAGCCGCTACGACTTCGATCCCGCGAAGGTGATTACGGATTGGTCGAAGCCACTGCTCGATGGTGGATTGGGGCCGGGTTCGGCGTCGCAGGGCCTGATCCACAGTTTGCAGGTAACTGCGGCGGCGCATGGCATCGACCTGAATACGCCCTTTGAAAAGTTTCCTGAAAAGATTCAGGACCTGCTGCTGAATGGAGAATCGGGACGCGGCAAGACTGGTTTCCGCGGAATTTTTGGATACCTGAAACAAAATCTCGAAGAGTCTACGTCCGAAGGCTATCGTGACTGGCTGATGGATCACATGTCGGCGAGCGACTGCCCCGTTTGTCATGGCAAGCGCTTGCGGGCGGAAAGCCTTGCGGTGAAAGTAAACGGTATATCGATTGCCGACTTCACCGCGCTGCCAATCTCCAGTGCGCTCGAAGTTGCGCGCAGCATCAAGCTCGCCGGTCGCGAAGCGAAAATAGCCGGCCGCGTGATGCATGAAGTTGTGGAGCGGCTGCAATTTCTGAATGCGGTGGGATTGAACTATATTTCGCTGGACCGCTCGGCGGCGACCTTATCCGGTGGCGAAGGGCAGCGGATTCGCCTGGCCACGCAGATCGGCTCCAAGCTGCGGGGCGTGCTCTACGTGCTGGATGAGCCTTCGATCGGATTGCATCATCGCGACAACGGACGCCTGCTGACTGCTCTCGAAAATCTGCGCGACCTGGGCAACACCGTTCTTGTCGTCGAGCATGACGAAGAAACGATTCGCCGCGCGGATTATGTAATCGATCTCGGTCCGGGCGCAGGACGCCACGGCGGCGGGCTGGTTGCGCGCGGCACGCCGGAAGAAATCATGCGCGATCCGGATTCGCTGACGGGGGCTTACATCTCGGGAAAAGTGCAGATCGAGATGCGGCCGCAGCGCCGGCAACAAAACGGAGCGGCACTTACCATTCTCGGAGCGAAGGAAAATAATCTTAAAAATCTCGATGTCACTTTTCCCCTCGGCGTGATGACGGTGGTGACGGGAGTTTCGGGCTCCGGCAAGTCCACTCTGGTCAATGACATTCTTTATCGGGCGCTGGCGCGCCAGCTCTACCGCTCGCGTGAAAAGGCGGGCGAGCATAAATCAATCATGGGGGCGGAAAACATCGATAAAGTGATTCGCATCGATCAATCGCCAATCGGGCGCACGCCGCGTTCGAATCCCGCAACTTATACCGGAGTGTTCACCGCGATCCGTGACATTTACGCCATGTTGCCGGAAGCCCGCGAGCGCGGCTACAAGCCCGGACGATTTTCATTTAACGTCTCGGGCGGAAGGTGCGAGGCTTGTCAGGGCGAAGGCCAACGCCGCATCGAGATGAATTTTCTTCCCGACGTGTATGTGCTGTGCGAGGTCTGCGGAGGACGGCGCTACAACCACGAGACGCTGGCGGTGAAGTACAACGGCTACTCGATCGCCGATTTGCTGGAGATGCCAGTCTCCGACGCGCTGCCGATTCTCGAAAATATTCCGCAGATAAAACAGAAGCTGCAAACTCTGGTCGACGTTGGTCTGGGCTACATTCATCTCGGTCAATCCGCGGTCACGCTTTCTGGCGGCGAAGCGCAGCGGATCAAACTGGCGCGCGAATTGAGCAAGCGGCAGACAGGAAAAACTCTCTATCTGCTGGACGAGCCCACCACCGGCCTGCATTTCGATGATGTAAAAAAGCTCCTCGATGTGCTCCACCGGTTGACCGACCTGGGCAATTCAATCATCATCATCGAGCACAACCTGGATGTGATCCGGAATGCCGATTGGATTATTGATCTTGGCCCCGAGGGCGGCGAAGAAGGCGGGCGCATCGTGGCGCAAGGCACGCCGGAACAGGTGGCGCGTGTAAAGAAGTCGTATACGGGGCAGGCGCTGGCGGGATATTTTTCGGGGAATGGAAAGCGGAGCGCGTAATGCGTTCCGTTGCAAGGCGGGATACGCGCCGGTACCGCATATTTTCCGTCTATTCGATAAACTGGTCATGATCGAAAAGGATCTATCTGTCATTGCCCGAAAACCCGCAGTTTGACCCGCGCTCTACTAACGGCGAGACGAAGTTGTCCGCTCCGCTGGTCACTTATTCATTTCCCCCGCTTGAAACTCCGCCGAAGACGCCCGCCCCTAAAGCTGGTGAAAATCCCGCGTGGAGCGGCTGGGATGTGCTGATTATCGCCGTCCTTACCCTGGGAATTCTTTTCACGGTTCAACTGGTCACCGTGGTGGTTGCGCGCCACTTTGCTTATCCTCACCGGAGTTGGATCGAAGTTGCGCAGAAGCCTGTGCTCGCGCTGCTCGCAGAATTCGTGGCTTACATGGTGGTTGCGCTGTACATGATTCTGCTGCTCGAGGGGAAATATCACACGAGCTTCTGGACCGCTATCCGCTGGAATTGGCCAGGACTCGCCGGGTTGAGTCTGGTTGGAGTCGGGGTTCTGATGCTCGGCTTCGATGCGCTGGGACGCTTTCTGCCCATGCCCAAGACCACGCCGTTCGATCAGTTCTTCGAGCATCCCATGGATGCGTACCTCACCGTGGCTTTCGCCGTCACGCTGGGACCGCTGATGGAGGAAATTTTCTTTCGCGGATTTCTTTATCCCGTTATCGCGCGGCGCCTGGGAGTGGTGTGGGGGATCATTCTGACCGCGCTGCCTTTTGGCCTGATGCATTATGCGCAGTATCGCTCGTGGTCGGCGGTGCTGATTATTATTCTGGTCGGCGTGGTGCTTACTACGGTGAGGGCTGTGACCAAGTCAGTCGCGTCAAGCTTTCTGGCGCACGTTGGCTACAATGCGACGCTCATGGTGCTGACTGCCGTGGCTACGGATGGTTTCCGGCACATGGACAAGGCCGGGGTGCTGCTGTTCTGATCGCAAACTGTTTTGATTGAAGGCAGTAATTGTGGACAGTGCGACAAGTCTTCGACCTCGATGGTGTGATTGCAGTCCTTGCCGCTGAATCCATCTTCTGCCATACTCGCTTCGCCATGAAAGGTAACTCTAAAGTCCTCGCTGAACTCAACAAGGCGCTCCGTGAAGAGCTTACGGCCATCAACCAGTATTTTCTGCATGCCGAGATGTGCGAAAACTGGGGATATCACAAGCTCTCCGATTTTATCAAGAAACAATCCATCGGCGAAATGAAGCACGCCGAGGTGCTGATGGAGCGGATACTGTTTCTGGATGGCAGCCCGTCCATGATGCCACTGGAATTGAAGGTCGGCGGGACAGTGAAGGCAATGCTCGAGAACGATCTGGCGCTCGAAGTGGGCGCGGTAAAGCAGTACAACGACGCGGTCGCGATTGCAACTCGTGAAGGCGACAACGGCTCTCGCGACCTGCTGGTGACGCTGCTCAAGGACGAAGAAGAGCACGTCGACTTCCTCGAAGCCCAGATGCACTTAATCCGGGAACTGGGATACGAGCGCTATCTGGCGCAACAGATCGGCGAGGACGAAGAATAGGCCCGACTCAATAATCGCGCTAAACAACCGCAATCTGATCGCGCAACTCGGCGGCGAAAAGATTTTTCGGAATCATGGCGTGAACCCCGCGCACGATGTCCACCACTTGCGTGACGCGAAAACTCACTGCAATGCTGCACAGGGCGTAGGCGTCGAGCTTGGTGAGGTCGGCGCGCGCGGCCAGGAAGTTGATGGCATTACGTGCCGCTAATGTCATGGCTAGGTTGAGATCCTTGTCCAATCCCAGAACGATCCAATGAGTCGCAGTCTCTGCTACCGGCCAGGCGAAATTCTTCTGCTTGTGAAGAACGACTTGAATACGCAACTCCTTCATGCGCGTCTCCAGCGCAGAAAGATTGATTTCGCCATCGCCCTGTACCGCGTGGGAATCGCCGGTGAAGATGAGCGCGCCCGGCTTCCATACTGGAATGAACATAGTCGAACCTTCAACCATCTCGCTTAAATCGGTATTGCCCGCGTGCGGTCCCGGAGGAACAGAGCTGGTCACTCCCGGAGTTAGAGGAGGATAAAAGCCGTCGGGAGGCGCCACGCCGAGAGTTCCCTGAAATGGTTTGATCGGGATGTGAATGTTGCGGTTGAATTCCGCAGTCATGCGGGGAAAGTCGATCTTCAGATATTTGACTTGTCCCTCGGGAAAATCCTGCGCCAGCAAGCCAGTTCCTAGCGATCCCGGGTTATTGAATACTGCTCCCCAATCGAATGGGCGAATCCGCTTGTAGCGAACCTCCAGCACGTCGCCGGGTTCGGCGCCGTTGACGTATACCGGACCAATGATGGAATGCGGTCCGTGACCCGGATTGCTGACGCGAAGTTTTGCCAGAGTTTCAATAGGCACGCCGGGCTGCATTTGATTCAAAAAATGCGACCAGGTATTGGGATAGCTGATGGAATCGCCGGAATCGATTTTGAGGATGGGATCGAATGTAGTGTCGTAAACGCCGAGGCGCACGGTCTTATCGGTGCTCTCGACTACATGAACGCGGCCTTCATCCTCTTTCTTCTCCTGCCCGCGTGCGGCGGCGCTCACATTGGCGACGTCCGGCGTATCTGCCGCCTGCGCAAGTTTGCTGAACCACGGGCCGATACCGGCTAGCGCTCCCATGAAGCTGCTTGCTTTCAGCAATCGACGGCGAAAGTGACCACGAGCGGTCAGAAAACCATCGATCTGTTCCTGATTCATCTGGTCCATGTGCAGGAGCCGGTCGGCCTGCTGCCTGGTGAATGCGGCGTCTTTGATATCTTCGCGGAGTACACCCGTGCCTTGCTCCTCGCCACATCCGAAGAGGTTGCCACAAGCGTGACGGTGGGGTTGAGGCGGGCTGTTGTCTTCCTGGTGGTCGAGACCGTGTGGCATCGCTTCCTCCTGAATCATTCCACAAAGAAGCCGGCTTGCGAAAAAAGAACGCAAGGGAAAGAGCAGGAATTATAACGCACGGCACAGTTGGAGCAGCGCGCACCTGGATAGGCGCGTTCGGTTGGAAGGCGATTGTCTAAATGTCTGGAATTCGGTATACGGTAGTCGGTATCTACTTCACCGTCACCGTCAGCAACTGTGCTCCCGACACTACATAGTCCAGCGGAGCGGTTGCGGTCTCATCTACGTTCGATTCGCCGCTGACAATCATTTCCTGATTCCCCCGCATGCCATCCATTACATTCATGATTGAGATGGGCAGCGTCGGCATCACTTTATCGGCCACGCGAGCTTCGGGATCGGCTTCGAGCAACGAGACATACACCCGGTTATTGGAGTGCTCCTTGTTGAGTAGCGAAATGGTTGATGCCAGATCGAGCTTGCGCCCGAAGGCGGCATTCGAGCGTCCGATGTGGTCGAGAGTTTCGCCATCGCTTACCAGAATCCGAAGCGTTCCTTTGCTGGCCGAGGTGGG
>JBAVGI010000233.1:0-2124 GCA_049684755.1 Candidatus Sulfotelmatobacter sp. | reverse complement strand
CCGGAGCGACTTCTTCTTTTGGCGTATCGTCTTTCAAATACTTATCGAGGAATGGCCGCAGAATTTCCTGACGGAAGTAGAGTCCGGTGTCGCTGTTGAATTTGATTGCTCCGAGTGAACTGCCATCGCCAATCTCCTGGCCGTGATGCCAGGGGCCGAGCACGAGAAATAATTTATCGTGGTTAGCGTTGTTCGCCTTCAGTGCTTTGTAGACGGCGGGAGCGCCGTAGATATCTTCCTGATCCCACAAGCTGTCGACCAGCATGGTCGGAACTTTCAGCGGCTGAGAACCAAGAATGCGATCCATCGCCTGTTCCTGCCACCAGGAATCGTAGCTGGGATGCTCGAGAAGCTTGCGCCAGAATCCGACTTGATCGAGTCCGTGGCGGCGGCCGAGTTCTCCCGCGGAAACGGAATCCATGTAAACGTCGTAGTCGTCAAAATGATCGGTCCACCATTTTTCGTCATTCCCGCGAGTGGCTTCCTGTTCGTAGATGTAGGGCATATTCTGTTCGCGGAAGGCGCCGTTGTGGAACCAGTCGTCGCCGATCCAGCCATCGACCATGGGATTCATCGGCACCGCAACTTTCAGCGCGGGATGCGGATTGACCAGCGCCATCAGCGTAGTAAATCCATCATAAGAAATGCCAAGGATGCCGACCTTCCCGTTGCTCTCGGGAACATTTTTCACCAGCCAGTCGATGGTGTCATAAGTGTCGGTGGAGTGATCGACGGGCGTGGGATTCAGCGGTCCGTGCAGCGGGCGGTTCATCACGTAATCGCCTTCGGAGCCATACTTGCCGCGCACGTCTTGAATCACACGGATGTAGCCGCCTTCCACGATGACGTCAGTTGGATTGTCATAGCCGTAGAGAATCGGGCCGAGGTGCGCGCTGGCGGCTTGACTGGTTTGGGCGGTCGCATTGTAAGGCGTGCGCGTGAGCAGCATGGGAGCATTCTTCGCGCCTTTGGGTAGGACGATGACAGTGTGTAACTTCACGCCATCGCGCATGGGAATCATCACGTCACGCTTGACGTAGTCAAAGCTCGTGGTGACGGGCGTGAGGGTGGCGGGAGTTTCGCTGGGCAGATCATTCTGCGCTGAACTCTGCGCCGAACATGGCGCCACGAAGGGTGACGCGAGCGTAAGTCCGAGGACCAGTTCAGTGCAGAGGTGGATAGTCCGAAACCGCGAAGCTTTTTTGTATCCGCTAACAAACATCTCCGGTTTTCCCATGCTCACCTCGGCGAATGAAGAGTGTACTGATAGAAGGCTTCAGGGACAACTTCGATCCCAACCGGTATATCGCCGCCGAATTTAGATTCTCGAGATTGAGAAACAGCGCCTGTGCACGCCAGTTCATGAGTGCCGGTGCATGAATGCCAGAGGAGTAAATGGACACTACAGATTCTGATCGCTTGTTCATAATCACCGGCGGCCTGGGTTCCGGGAAAAGCACGGTGATTGATGCGTTGGCAGAACGCGGTATCTCGACGATGCCTGAGGGTGGCCGGACGATCATTCGGGATCAGGTGGCTATTGGAGGTAACGCCTTGCCATGGTTAGATCGGAGAGCTTTCGCCGAGTTGATGCTGAGTTGGGAGATGCGATCGCATCGAATGGCGCTCGCGCTTAAGGGCCCAGTGATTTTCGATCGCGGCGTGCCCGATGTGCTGGGATACTTGCGCTTAAGCGGGCTTTCGATTCCTTCCCATGTAGAACGTGCGGCGCAGATGTTTCGCTACAATCGGCGGGCATTTATCGCGCCGCCTTGGCCAGAAATCTTTCAGATCGATGCCGAGCGCAAGCAATCTTTCGAGGAAGCTCAGGCGACGTATGAAGCGATGATCGAGAGCTACTCAGGTCTTGGCTACGAATTGATTCAACTACCTCTCATCTCCCGTCAGGAGCGCGTGAACTTTTTGCTGGGGGCCATCGGGAATGTCTATTGACGAGCCGTGGTCTGATGTGTAGGATCATGGAGACGAGTTAGCCTTTCGGGGCAAACCGGAATTTCATGCAGAGTGGCTGAGGGACGAGCCCTGTGACGCCACGGCAACCGGATCGGGATCATATATCCCGACCGCCAGGTGCCAACTCCCGCCCGGAAACGGGGAACATGA
>JBAVGI010000232.1:0-1714 GCA_049684755.1 Candidatus Sulfotelmatobacter sp. | reverse complement strand
GATTCGTTTTCCGGCTGCGCGATCACACCATCGAACGGCGTTGCCGCTACGTAGCGCCCGTGCACTACGCTGATGCGGCGCAGCGGGTATCCGGCATCCGGTCCACGCTGCCAGCTGCTGCCTCCGTCAGTGCTCTCGAAAACCACGCCAGTCTGACCGCTGGTAGCAAGCAGACGCTTATGGCTTCCATCGTAAGCCACCGACGTGATGTCCTTATCGGGCAAACCGGTAAGTACGTGGTTCCAGCTCTTGCCCGAGTCCGTGCTATGGAAAACGCCTTCACGCGTCGCGACCAGGACTTGTCCATCCGGGGTCACGGTCACGTTGCGGATGTTGATTGGATAGGAAGCCAGTACCGCAGGCTGCCAGATTTTTCCTTCATCCTGCGAAACCAGGACTTTGGATCGCGTTGCGGCGACCACCAGGGCATCCTGCGCCTGCACCGCAACGAAATCCTTCTCGCCTTCCACCGGACCACCCATCCAGATCTTGCCGTGATCTTTGCTGGTGAACAGCCCCGCCGAAGTAGCCTCGAACCAGCGCGGCGAATTCAGATCCGCATCGTTTACCCGGCCTTCCATCACGGAATGGCTGCTGACGATGGAAGTTACATGCTTCTTTTTTCCGCTCTTCAACGTCACCGTTTTCGAAACCGTCTTTTCGATCACGACTTCGTTAATCGGGTGCCAGCTCGAAGTGCCAGGAAGAAGCTCAAATGCGCCCCGGTTGGTTCCTGCGATCAGAGTTCCGTTGCTGGCTTGTTTCAGCGTGAATACGTCCCGCCCATCCAGACCCGAGCTCTTTTGCTGCCAGTTCTGTCCACCATCGTGAGTAAAGAACACGCCGCCAAATTCGCGGTCATTCACCAGTCCGATGTAAATCGTATTCGGTTCTTTCTGGTCAGCCAGGATTGCGCTCACGTAACGGTGAGAATATCCATGATTCGACGAGGTGAAAGTCACGGCCGAGTTGTCGCTGGCCAACACGCCGCTGCGGTCGGTTGCAAGCAATACCCGTTGCGAATTTCGCGGATCAACCAGAACATCGTTCACTACCACTTCCGGGCTGCTTGCCAGTTTCCAGTTCTTGCCTTCATCAACACTCTTCCACAAACCTTCCGTGGTTCCGGCATACACGATCGCCGGATTGCTCGGGTCTTGTCTCAGAACGCGAGTGCGTCGCGCAGTGAAAGGAATGCCTTTTACTTTGTCGAACAGTTCACCGCCGCTGACGCTCTTGTAAATGCCGGAGCAGGCGCTGGCGAAAACTTCAGAAGGATTCGCCGAGCTGACGATGATCGAGAAAACATCAGAGTCGTCGATCATGCCTTTGTTAATGTGCTGCCAGTTGGCGCCGCCGTCGCTGGTCTTCCACGCCAAGTGCCAGGTTCCAGCGTAGACCACGTTCGGATCTTTCGGATCAACCGCAATCGATTCAATGTTCTTGACGATGCCGTCGCTGGGAGAAATCTTCTGCCAGTTGTTGCCACCATCGTTACTGCGGTAAACGCCATCCAAGGCGCCCGCCACTACAACTTTATTGTCGGAAGCAGAAACTGCCATGGCGCGCACCGACTTGCCGTGCATACCCGGCAGAGCTTCCCAGTCCTTGCCACCGTTGTGCGTGCGGAAAATGTCGCCCGCGCTCTGGTCTTGTACGCTCCAGGCGGAGACGAAAATGTGCTTCGAATTCTGAGGATCAAAAACGATGTGGT
>JBAVGI010000231.1:0-7847 GCA_049684755.1 Candidatus Sulfotelmatobacter sp. | reverse complement strand
TGGCGGTTTCGGCAACGCGGACAGCGGAGGTGGCGATTTTAGCGGCTTCGCTGGCGTTCTTGGCGATTTCTTTGATGCTGGCGCCCATCTCTTCGGCGCCGGTGGCGACGGTTTGCAGATTCTGGCTGACCTGCACGGTGGCGCTGGAAACGACTTTCGCCTGGGCTGAGGTTTCCTCGGAGTTGGCCGTGATCTGCTGGCTGGTGCTGGAAAGTTCCTCGCTGGCGGCGGAGACGTGTAGAGAGTTCTCGGTGATGGCCATAATCATGCGTTTCAGGCTGCCACTCATCTTGTTGATGGCGCTAGTCAGGTCGCCAAGTTCGTCCTTGCTGCGAATCTTCAAGTCGTCGCGGGTTAGGTCGCCGGACGCGATGGCTTCGGCTTGCAGCAGAACTGCCTGCGTCGACCCAGAAATACTGCGGCTGAGGAAAATCGCCACGAAGATTCCGACGCCTAAAGCCACAAGCGTGGTTATCGCCATGGTTATGTTCATCGACCGGTTCGCTGCGTTCATACCCTCCGTTTCTTTCTGCAGCAGCTCGAAGTTGGAATCTGCCAAGGCGCCGAGGGCCGTTTTGATTGCCTCGGTCGCTGGCGTGGCCTTTTCGGCAAATTCGTTGCCGGCCTTCACGATGGCATCGCGATCGTTACTTGCTGCATGCTTCATGGCCGTCTCTTGGGCGTCGCGGAGAACGAGGAGCTGCCTCTTCGACTCGGACAGCCGGTCACGGTTAGCCTGCAGGGTCCATTGCAGAGCCAAGTCATCCAGCTTGGTGACAAGTTTTCCAATGTTATCCCACGTCGAGTCGTAGAGCTTCTTCGCGGCCTCCCACTGGGCCGGTTCCGTTCCCGCCAGGACTGCTTGGCGGCCCTTGCTCTGCGTCTGATTTAGCTCTCTTTGCAGTGCCGTGAGCGCGTTAATCGTGGGCACGCGCACTGCCATGGTGTGTTCCTGCGTTTCCTTGACGGTGGCCGCTTTTGAATAGATCAGCACAGCGCTAAGAATCATTAATGCGAGAATCACTCCAAAGCCCAGGCCCAACTTTTTTCCAAGTGTGAGTTTCATTTCCTGCTCCTGTGAAATCGTCTCAGTGCGAAGCCAGCAAATCGTTCGCTACAAACTCTCCGGCACTTCGCTACGGGTGGTTGTGGTTATTGCGTAGCAACCATGGCATCCGCCGTCATGTCGCAGGCTTTTGCCGTATCGAGCACCAGCATGAGCCGGTTGTTTAGCTTGTGTACTCCGGTGATGATCAGCCGTACCGCGCCGCGCAGAGTTTCCGGCGGGCGTTCGAAGGTGGAATCGTCGACCTCGACCACGTCGCCGATCTCATCGACCAGCAGGCTGACCGCGCCATCTTCGGAACGGACCACAACGTTCATTGCCGGGACGCCCGCCGGGCGTGGCTCCATTTCGAGCCGCCGCCGGAGGTCGACCGCGGTAACGATTTGTCCGCGCAGATTGATCAGGCCGCTGACCACTTGCGGCGCCAGGGGAACCTGAGTCACTTCCAGTGAGCGGATCACTTCCTGAACGGTTTTCAGTTCCACCCCGAACAACAGCTTGTCCAGATAGAAAGTGCAGAATTGTGAAGTGTGAGCCATAGCTTAGTTCGTACCCCCCGCTTTCGCCGTTTGGGCAGCCGGCATAGCGGTCACACCCGCGGATAGCAGGATGGCGGGGATATCGAGTAGCTCCGTGACGCGGTCGCCGATCACAACCGAGTAGAGAACAGCCGGTCGAGTCGCCTTCGACTTCACGTCGGCGCGAGCTTCGACGATGTCGAGAATTCGTTCCACGACCAGACCGAAAGAAAGTCCATCCTGATGCATCACCAGAACCTGAAGCGGCCCGGAATCCGCAGCCGGCGGCGTCTGCAGGCTTCGCAGGCGATGCCGCCGCTCTTCGAGAACAACGGCGAGACGGACGAGCGGCAGGATTTGTCCGCGATACTGCGTGACCCACTCGTTGCCGGACATCTCCACTTGCGATACCGGGAACTCCTCCAGCCTCGCCAGGGTGCTGAGTGGGATGGCCATACGGGAATCGCCCAGACCGGCGAAGAGAAGAAAAGTTTGCTTGTCGCCGGCCGCTGCCGCGGAGTCCGAGGCTTTCTCGCTTACCGGACGCTCGCGAGTCTCGCTGACCACGCTGGCGCGCTGGGCTAGACCAAGCACATCGAGGATGAGCGCCACTTTCCCGTCGCCCATGATGCTGGAACCGGCAAATGTTTTTACCGTCTTCAGTTGCTTGCGCAGCGGCTTCACGACAATTTCTTCGGTGTCGTTAATCTGGTCGACGACCAGACCGAACTGACGATCATCTGCCTGTAACACGACGATGTTGACTGCATCGTCATTGTTTCCGCCATGATCGCCGCTCGTCGCCAACTTTAGCTCTCGGCTGAGATACACCAGCGGCAACAGGCGTCCGCGCAGGCGATAGACCGGAACTCCATGCACCATTTCGATCGCGGTGCTGGCTTCGTCGGCTTCGAGCCGCACCAACTCCAGCAAGTTCACCTGGGGAATGGCATAGCGTTCGCCGGCGCAGGTCACGACCAGTGCGGGAATAATCGCCAGAGTCAGAGGAATCTTTACCCGCACCGTGGTGCCGCGGCCGAGAGTGGACTGCAAATCCACCAGGCCGCCGATCTTCTCGACATTGGTCTTTACCACGTCCATGCCCACGCCGCGCCCCGAGACGTTGGTGACTTTCTCCGCGGTGGAGAATCCGGGAAGGAAGATAAGATTGAAAATCTCGCGTTCGCTCATCCGGGCGGCCTGTTCGGAGCTAACCACTCCGCGCTCGATCGCTTTCTTGCGAATTCGCTCGGCGCTTAACCCGGCGCCATCGTCGCTAATTTCGATGTTGACCTGGCCGCCTTCATGAAAGGCGCGCAGCACCAAGCGGCCGGACCGCTGCTTACCCGCTTGCACCCGGACATCAGGGAGTTCAATGCCATGGTCGACAGAATTACGAACCAGATGAGTGAGAGGATCTTTGATGGCTTCAATGATGGTCTTATCGAGTTCAGTTTCCTTGCCTTCCATCTCGATTTCGACTTCCTTGCCGCACCCGAGAGCGACATCCCGCACGGTGCGGGGGAACTGCGCCCAGATGTTGCCTATAGGCTGCATGCGGGTCTTCATGACCTCTTCCTGCAGTTCGGTGGCGATGAGGTTCATGCGCTGAGAAACGGCTTGCAGGCCCGCGTCCTCGACTGTGTTCGAGATTTGCAGAAGCTGGTTCCGGGCCAGAACCAATTCACCGACAAGAGTCATCAGCTTGTCGAGAAGGTTAACGCCCACACGGATAGTCTCAGGTGCGGCATCCCGGACTTTTGTTTCCAGAATCTGTTGAGCCGCCAGCACGTCTTCTTGTTTGGCCAAACCGAGAGCAACCAGAATCTCGCCAAGGCGGCGGCGGTCGCCCTTTTCCTGCTCTTGCAGCGCCAGGGCTATACTCTCGGGCTTCACCAGTCCGCGCTCGACTAGTACTCCGCCAATTTTTCCCCGCGAGGGTTTTCGAACTGATTCCTCATTTTTATTTCTCGATGCGGCAGGGCGCGGAGCCTCAACCTGCGAGTTCACTTCCAACTGCGGAGCAGGATCTTTTTTCTCCAACGATTTGATTTCGTCTTTTGTCTCTGCTTTACATTCAATCGCGGCGGGCGAAGAGGATTGCGCGATTGATCCGGCAACGGTCTCGGAATCTCCTGCACCGCTGCTTTGCAAGCGGGTCAGTTGCTCTCGCAGCTCCGGATAATCGATTTCGCCATCCTGGCCACTAGATTCGATTTCCTTGAGCATCTGGCGAATCGCATCCACCATGCCCAGCAGCGCCGTGGTGCGTTCCGGGTTGAGCGTGAGTTGTCCGTCCCGTAACAGCGTCAACAGGTTTTCGCCCACGTGCGCAACTTTCTCAAGCTTTCCGAAGCCCAGAAATCCACACGTGCCCTTGATCGTATGGATGGTTCGAAATACTCCTGCCATGGCTTCCGGGTCCTTCGGATTCTTTTCCAGACCGACCAGGTCGCGGTCGAGGCGGTCGAGATTTTCGTAGCTCTCGATTAGAAAATCCTTAACAATCTCACTCTGGCTCATGTTTGTCTTCGCTTCCCGAGCTGAGAATGGTCGTCAAGGACTGCAACCTTTCTCAATCCGCCAATCTTCCATCGGCGTTCAGTCGATATTTGATTAGGTAGGAGCGTTTGCGGGCCGCGCCTTGATTTGGATCAGACCGCAGAAGGGAATCCGATGCAATCACGAGTACCCACGATGGCATCTAACAAAAAGACCTGTTTAGGCTTGGTTCGATTCAAGTGATCGAGACTTCTTCAAGATGCAACAGTTCTGGAATGAGGCATGCCTGTGAAATCTCAGATTAAGATTGGCACTGTTTTCGGAGTCGAGTTGGGGCTTCACTATAGCTGGCTTGTGATAGCTCTGCTCATCACGTTCTCGTTGGCGGGCGAGTTCCATGCCACGAACCTTGCGTGGAGTGAAACTCTGGTCTGGAGTACGGCCATTCTCACCGGGGTGTTGTTTTTTGCCTGTCTATTCGCTCACGAGTTATCGCATGCCTTGGTGGCAAGGATGCGCGGACTGCCGATCCACAAGATCACCTTATTCTTGCTGGGTGGAGTTGCTCAGATGGAAAAGGAAGCGACCGATCCTAAGACAGAATTCTGGATGGCAATTGCCGGGCCGATCACAAGTGCGTTGTTGGGTTTCATTCTGCTGGGTCTGGCTTTTGCCTTCGGTTGGACCCGGGGCAGTTCGCCTGCAACTCCTGGAACGGCACTACTGGTTTGGCTCGGGTATATCAATTTCGCTTTGGCCGCCTTCAACATGATTCCCGGCTTTCCGCTGGACGGTGGCCGCGTGCTGCGAGCGATTTTGTGGTGGGCTATGGGTAACGTTGAGCGAGCCACTCGCGTGGCGGCTCGTGTGGGGCAAGCGATTGCCGTGGTCTTCATCGGTCTTGGAATCTTTCGCTTTTTCGAAGGCGCCGGGCTGGGCGGACTTTGGCTCGCGTTTATTGGCTGGTTCCTGCTGCAAGCGGCAAGTGCGACTTACCTGCAGGTTCGAACTGGGACACTTCTCAGCGGATTGCAAGTGAAAGATCTGATGTCAATCAGCTACGAAACCGTAAGTCCTAATATGTCTCTACAGGAGTTCGTGAATCAACAATTGATGCGAAGCGGGCGGCGCTGCTACCTGGTTATGGAAAACGGCCAACTGCTCGGCATGATAACCGCGAACGAAATCCGCGGAGTGGAAGTCAGAACGTGGCCTTTCAAAACTGTCGGTGACGTGATGCGTACAGTGGACAGTATTCATTTTGTTTCACCCGAGATGCCAGCCCTGGAAGCTCTGGAAATTATGAGCCGTGAAGATGTCCACCAGCTTCCCGTTCTCTCCGATGGCAAGATTGCAGGAGTGGTTAGCCGCGCTCACATTCTGCAAGCCCTGCAGTCGCGTTCGGAGCTTTCGACGGTTTCGCGCTTGCCGCGCGCGGCGTGAGGATGGATGGCGGTGCGGGTCTTATCCAACTTGTATTTGCACGGGAACCACGAGTTTGTGCCCAGCTCGAACTCCCGCGGAGAGGATGGAAAGCTCGCTCAAGAAAATCGGAAATGGAGGAGCGCCAGCGATGGCCAGGGAAGAGAGCAGGAGCGCCGCACCGGCGAAAGGCGAAACCCGAAGGAGTCCGCGCACCGACGCGATCTCGCGCGTGCTCAGGATCAGCAGCATGGCTCGGGCGACATAGAAGCAAAGCGACTTGGTGATGGCATGATTGAGAATCTGAGAGACGGCCCCGAAATCCGCCGCTTGGGTCGCCATGCCGGCTGCAGTCAGGATGATGCCAATATGTTCGACGGTCGAGTAGGCGAACATGCGTTTGTAATCGCGGACCTGGATCAAAAGAAAGGCCGCGATTCCCACGGAGACTAGACTCAGTACGATCATCCAGTTGCCAACGCGCGCTGCCGGCGATGCCAACACAATGGATAGGAACCGCAGAATCACATAGAGCGGCACGGTGGTCTTCACGCCGGAAAGAACGCCGCATATGGGAGTGGGGGCTTGGCTATGAGCGTCCGGCAACCAGGTGTGCATCGGCGCGAGTCCTGACTTGGCGCCAAAGCCCACGAAGACAAGCAAAAAGGAAAGCCTCAGAAGACGCCTTCAAGACGCACCCCTGCAGTCTCCGGATCGGGTAGGGAGTGTTTGGTAGTGAATGCTTGAATCCCTCGGACTTGGTCAGAAACTCCTCCCATCGCAGGTTCCTTGCGGACCGAACCGCATCCAGGATTTGAGAGGAGTCATCAGCCGCTGGCATCGCGGCAGTTTACCCCGGTAGCACCGGGGCGGCAAACTCCATTGCCGCGATTTTCAAACACAGATGGATCGAATGCGGCAAGTGCCGCGTTTGAAACCCGTCATGTTTTCTGATGAGAGAGGCTGTTCATTTTGGGTTTGATCAGGGGCGCAAACTAAAACCGTTGACTTAGCGTCTCGTCTTTGCTGTACTTAAATTGTTATCAACGGTGAAGGAGTTCACCGAAACCGCTGTTCCCACCATATAGCCGGGTACAGCTGATGACTCCTGACAAGCGAGCCTTGTCGTGGAGTCTTCTCCCGGCAAGGTTCCGCAAAAATAAGCATCTTTTGGAGTTACGGCCTCAATCTGGGGGGCGTGATCCCAAGCTGGAAAGGCATCTGGATGTTGCCTTGCCCTCGATCAATGGGGAGATCGAGGGCGGGAGTCCGTGCCCGCATCGATTCAGGCGAGAGATCATGTTTTACGATTGCTGCTTGCTGTAAGGCGGAAAGGGCAAGACGATGCCGACCGCGAACGGAACCAATGATGCCAGATTTCATTTTCGATCGTGCGGAGGAACGCCAACGAATCGACCGGTTCCTGGCGAAGAGGCGCCCGTTTCTCATCTACGGACCATCGGGAGTTGGCAAAACACTTCTGCTCCGTAATGTGCTGCCCCAGTTTCGGTCTGTTCTCTATTGCGAAGACTCAGCGACGACCAACGTGATGTTTCGCAGTCTTGCCCGTAGTCTGCTGCGATTGCAGAGTCCGCGTGCCACCAAAGCCTTTCGCGATGCGGATGCGATTGCGACGAAGTCCGCGGTTTCGTTGAAAGGGATTGTGATGGACGCGCTGAGAGAGAGGGAGTACTCGATCGTGCTTGACCATATCGAGCGACCCTCGTACTCGTTTGCATCGGCGGTTCGCGAAATCATGGGATCGGGCTCGACCCCGGTGAGCGCGCTGGGCCGTTCCAGCCACATGGAAGACACTGGTTTTCTTCAGCCGCTTTATAGCGACCGTTCGCAGAAGTGTGAAATCCGCAATTTTGATAACTCAACCGCCGAGCAATTTGCTCGTGAACGGATCGAGCGCTGTGGCCTCTCGGGAACAAACATCATCGAATTCCTCGATAAGGTTCTGGAATTCAGTGCGGGGAATCCTGGAGCGATCATCGCGCTGATCGAGATGGCAACATCCCCAAAGTACCGCTCCGAAGAACACATCAAGATTTCGCCGCTGTACATCGACTTTCGCATGAACGGAGGAGTTGCAAGGTGACGAGCGGGCCCAATTCTCTCAACTCGAATCATGAGCGGCGCCTTAGCGTGACCTGCCGCCACATTGATAAGCTCCTAGCGGAGATGGAGAGCGCCCTGAATGTCTCAACATCCAAGTTAGCCTTTCCGCAATATGTTCCTGATCTGAGCCCAGCCCAGCGGCGTGTGATCGAAGACTACATCGGCCGCATTCGAGCTCAGCTGATTCGCGTGCTCGATGGACAAGGAATGGAACG
>JBAVGI010000230.1:0-47486 GCA_049684755.1 Candidatus Sulfotelmatobacter sp. | reverse complement strand
CACCATCCTGTGAGAGTGACAAAGTCTCGTTGCAGTTATGGGGTGACATTATCTTGGAGCAGCTACATTTTGCGGCCAAGCTCGTTGACACCGCATCCTCAAGCTGATAAAAATTAACGTTCTCTCCGATACCCTGCGCGCCTGAGGTTAGTGCCTTCGCCGCCTAATGCCGGACGAAATCAAATCGCCCTCTACACCGCCGCCGGAAGGTGAGCCGAAGCCGACGGCGGATCAAACAGCTGTCCCCGGCGGCGTGAAAGCAACTGCTTCCGGGTCCGTTCAATCCGATCCCGCCGAAAAGCCTCTTTCGCCCGCTTCGCCTGTTCCTCCAAAACCCGCAGCCACAACCGCGGCAACGCCCGCTGCGAAGCCTGCTGCTCCCGCCAAGCCAGCCGCTCTAGTTCCCACTCCTTGGGATTCGCCGATGGTCGCGAAACTCAAAAGCTCCTACGGTTCCGGCTTCGAGCCGCTGACTTATGCTGGGCAGAACTACATGGTGGTTGATCGCTCCCTGATTCCCGAGATTCTCCAAGTTCTGCGCAATGAAGAGCATTTTGATTACTGCGTCGACATCACCGCGGTGCATTACCCAAAACGCGAGAAGCAATTCGACGTTTTATGGGTTCTTTATTCCTTCGCGCGTAACGAACGCATTCGCGTGACCACACAAATTCTCGAAGGGGCTAGCCTACCCAGTTCGGTTCCGATCTGGGCTGGCGCCAACTGGCTGGAGCGCGAAGTCTATGACATGTTCGGCATTAAGTTCGACGGACATCCCGACATGAAACGCATTCTGCTGCCCGACGGCTGGAAGGGCCATCCGCTGCGCAAAGATTACGGCATCTTGCAGCAAGATAATGAGTGGGTGCAGATCAATCTGGGAATCGAAAGCGGCCAGTGAAAGAAACTGCAATTAAACACGACAGTCATATCGAATGACCGACCCGAACAGTTCGCTCTCGCATCTCGATCTCGAAACTCCCGAGAAGCCGTTTCTTGATGCGAACGAGCTTGTCATTAACATGGGACCGCAGCATCCCGCGACGCACGGCGTCTTACGGGTGATTCTGCGCCTCGACGGAGAAAAGGTTCTCGGCCTGGAGTGCGTGATCGGATACCTGCACCGCGGCGTCGAGAAAATCGGCGAGCACCGCACCTATACGATGTTCAATCCTTACGTCGATCGTATGGATTACGTTGCGGCTGTCTCGAATGGGCTGGGATACTGCGAGACAGTAGAAAAACTTCTGAATGTCGAAGCACCGCCACGCGCCCAGCATGTTCGCGTGATTCTCACCGAACTCAACCGCATCGCCAGCCACCAGCTGTGGCTGGGAACGCATGCTCTCGATATTGGTGCGATTACACCTCTTTTCTATACCTTCCGGGATCGCGAAGAAATTCTGAAGATCTACGAAAAATATTGCGGCGCTCGCCTCACGACTCACGCCTTCCGCATCGGCGGCCTGCAGTACGAGACTTACGCAGGCTTCGAAAAAGACGTCAAGAATTTCCTCAATTTCTTTCGTCCGAAGATCGACGAGTACGAGGAACTGCTCACTACGAATCGAATCTGGGTCGAGCGCACCAAGAATGTTGGCGTGATTTCCGGAAAGGACTGCATCGCCTTGGGTGTAACGGGTCCTGTGCTCCGTGCCAGCGGTGTGAAGTGGGATCTGCGCAAGGCCCAGCCCTACGCCAACTACAAAAACTTCGACTTTGATATTCCGATCGGGCAGAACGGCGACACCTACGATCGGTATCTCGTGCGCATGGCTGAGATGCGGCAATCCGTGCGCATCATCGAGCAAGCGGTGGATGCACTCCCGGAAGGCCCAATCATGGCCAAGGTTCCCAAAGTCATGAAACCCGCGGCGGGCGAGGTCTACCACTCGATCGAGGCGCCCAAAGGCGAGCTTGGATATTTTATAGTCAGCGATGGATCCACGCAGCCGTATCGCGTGCGCGTGCGTCCGCCCTCATTCGTAAATCTGCAGGCTCTCGATGTGATGTGCCGCGGCCAACTCGTGGCCGACGTGATCGCCGTGATCGGCACGCTTGATATTGTTCTCGGCGAGGTGGACCGCTGATGGGTCAGATCGTTCAATACATCACGTCTTACCTCAGCAGTAACCAAACCCCTGGTGCCGCGGGAAATATGTTCTGGGCGCTGGTTTACATCATGCTGGTGTTCGCGGGTCTGTCGGTTGCCGTGATCGCGATGAACTGGCTCGAACGAAAAATTCTCGCGCACATGCAAGTTCGGCTAGGCCCTATGCGGGTTGGCCCTCACGGCTTGATGCAGCCCATCGCCGACGCCATCAAGCTCTTACTCAAAGAAGACATCATGCCCGCCGAGGCCGACGGCGTTATCTTCTGGGTCGCCCCGTTCGTGGTTGTACTGGCGGCATTCACAACTTTCGTCGTGGTCCCGTTCGGTCCGACGCACGCCATTACCGACATGAACATTGGAATCTTATTTATGCTCGGCGTCTCGTCGCTCAGCGTGCTGGGGATCGTAATGGCGGGTTGGGCTTCAAACTCGCATTATCCGCTGATTGGTGCGCTGCGCTCCAGCGCCCAGATGGTGTCCTATGAAGTTGCGATGGGATTGGCGGTCGTCTCTGCGATTCTCATGACCAGCCTGAACGCGACTGGAACCGGAACCCTCAGCATGATCGGCATCGTTCAGGCACAACAAGCGCAAGGGGAATGGTTCATTTTCAAATTCTTTCCGCTTGGACTGATCGCCTTCTTCATCTTTGCCGTGGCTATGGTCGCCGAAACCAACCGTGCACCCTTCGACCTGGCCGAAGCTGAATCTGAACTCACTGCCGGCTTCCACACCGAATACAGCGGCTTCCGTTGGTCGTTATTCTTCCTTGCCGAATATTCCGCGATGATCGCGGTCTCTTCGATCGCGGTCACTCTCTGGCTCGGCGGATGGCTCCGGCCGTTTCCGAATCTTCTCAACAATTCAACCTGGGACCTTGTCTTCTCACTCTTCCCGGGGTTAGCCTTCCTTTTTTTCGCTGCAATGTGCTTCTTCAATGCGGCGCGTATGCCTAAGCATCCGCTTTTCCGGATTCAAACCATCGGCCTGGCTGGATTCGGCGTCGTGCTCGGTTTGATCGGTCTGATCTTGTTCATTCCTGCCGTAAGCGTACGCGTTCAGGATATTTTCTGGTTCTCCGCCAAAGTTGCCGGTTTCATGTACCTCTATATCTGGTATCGTGGCACGTTCCCGCGATATCGCTTTGACCAACTGATGCGGATGGGATGGAAAGTGTTGCTGCCCATGGGTCTGGGCGTTCTTATTCTGACAGCCGGTATAGCGCTGTTGCAGCAAAAAATATGGCACCCGTAGCCACACCATTTTTCTTTTACCTGCTCTCCGGGATCATGCTGATCGGCGGCATCCTGGTGATTACGCGGAAGAATCCCGTGCATTCGGCGCTGGCGCTGATTGTTACGCTACTGGCGCAGGCGTCGATCTACCTGATGCTCTATGCTCCGTTCGTCGCTGGCGTGCAGATTATTCTTTATGCCGGCGGGATTATGGTCCTGTTTCTATTCGTGATCATGCTGGTAAGTATTGACCGTTCGGTCAGAGAGCGTCAGTTCAACAGCCAGTGGGTAATAGGAATCATCGCGGCAACGGCACTGGGCGGATTATTCATGGTCGTATTCACAAAAGGTAAAAGTATTTTCCCGGAACACGCGCTGCCCATGGTGGAAAACGATAACACCCAGAAGATCGCAACCATGTTATACGGGCAGTACATGTTCGCCTTCGAAATCGCCTCACTGCTTCTGCTCGTAGCAATTATCGGAGCGGTCGTGATGGCGAAGAAGAGGATTTGATGCAGGCAATTAGCAATTGGCACTTGGCCAGCAAGGCTTGTTGCTCACGGTGGCAAACGCACGGATGGCCAAATGCTAAGGGCCAATTGCTAATTGATAACTGCTGAGAGCTGGAAGCTGATATGGATTCAATGCTGCACATCACGACCCTACATTATCTGGTCCTCGGCGCGGCCCTGTTTCTGCTCGGAGTCATCGGGGTGCTCACTCGCCGCAACGTGGTCATCGTTCTGATGTCGATTGAACTGATTCTTAATGCTGTGAACCTGAACCTGGTCGCATTCTCCCGCATGTGGGGAGGGTTACATGGCCAGGTCTTCGCAATCTTTGTTATTACCGACGCCGCCGCCGAGGCCGCGGTTGGGCTGGGAATTCTGATCGCCTTCTTCCGCAATAAAGAGACGGTCAACATCGACGAAGTGAATTTGCTGAAGTGGTAGAAGATAGCTGCTAGCACCTGGCTCAACGCTTGAGGGCTGAAGTTTAGCTGGCAGCTGGAAGCTGATTTCGAGTACTGAATGCTATTTCTAAAATACATCTGGCTGATCCCGCTGCTGCCTGCCTTGGGCGCGGCCATCATGTTCTTCTTCGGCAGCAAGCTGCAGAAGGCTACCGTGAGCGCCGTCTGCGTGGGCAGTATCGTGCTCGCTTTTGTTATGGCCTGCGGGGCGGTCTGGCAATACTCATCTTGGTCGTCAACGCCTGAAAACTTTCACCAGCCGTATCAGACGATTCTCTATACATGGCTTGGCACCGAAACCGGCCACTTGACTTACACTACCCACGACGGCTCGCAAGCACCGTTCCACGCCGATGCCGGCTTCCTGCTCGATCCGCTCTCCAGCATCTGGTTGCTGTTCGTAACCGGTGTCGGAATGCTGATCCATATCTACTCCATCGGATACATGGCGCATGAAGGCGGTTACTACCGCTTCTTCGGGTACCTCAACCTCTTCATGTTCTCCATGCTCACGCTCATCCTTGCGAACAATTACGTGTTGCTTTTTGTTGGCTGGGAGGGAGTAGGGTTATGTTCGTATTTGTTGATCGGTTTCTATTTCCATCGTAAATCCGCCAGCGACGCAGCTGCGAAGGCGTTCATCGTGAACCGCATTGGCGATGCCGGATTTTTGCTGGGAATGTTCTTCGTCGCCTGGTATTTTGGCTCGTTGCGTTTTATCGACGTGACCGCCGCTGCTCGTAGCGGCCACTTCTCCATCGGTGATCCCATCATCACCGCCGCCACGTTGTTGCTGTTTGTCGGAGCCTGCGGCAAATCCGCTCAGCTTCCCCTCTATATCTGGCTGCCTGATGCCATGGAAGGTCCTACGCCGGTTTCGGCGCTTATTCATGCTGCGACCATGGTCACGGCTGGCGTCTACATGATCGCGCGCTCGAACGCGCTGTTTGTGCTGGCGCCCACGTCGATGAAGACGGTTGCCATCGTCGGCGCGCTGACCGCAATTTTTGCCGCGTCCATCGGGCTGGTTCAAAACGACATCAAGCGTGTGCTGGCTTACTCCACCGTCTCGCAACTCGGCTATATGTTTCTCGCACTCGGCGTAGGAGCATTCGCCGCCGGCGTCTTCCACGTCTTCACACATGCCTTCTTCAAGGCCTTGCTCTTCCTCGGCGCGGGCTCCGTGATCCACGCCATGAGCGGCGAGCAGGATATGCGCAACATGGGCGATCTGGGCCATCGCATTCCAACAACGCATCGCACCATGTTCATCGCCACGCTGGCAATCGCGGGCATTTTTCCGTTCGCCGGATTTTTCTCCAAGGACGCGATTCTGTGGGAGGCATGGTCGCGCGAAGGTGGCGCTTACCGTTTTCTCTGGTATATCGGCTACGTGACGGCGCTTATGACGGCGTTTTACATGTTCCGCCTCATGTATCTGACTTTCCATGGCCGCCCGCGCATGAGCCACGACGTGGAGCACCACATTCATGAATCGCCGATTTCGATGACTGCGCCATTGGTCACGCTTGCACTCTGCGCCATTGTCGCTGGATGGCTGGGGTGGCCGCACAGCCTCGGCGGCTCCGATCATTTCACGAAATTTCTCGAACCCGTCTTCGCCAGCGAGGCGCGTGTACTTCAGCAAGAGGGAAGAACAGGCCAACTCGTGGCCGGAGTCGAAGAAGAACACAACACCGGCACGGAGTGGGTGCTGATGGGGCTGTCGCTCGCCGCTGCCGGCTTGGGATGGGGGTCGGCTTGGTGGAGTTATCGCCACGCCGATAAAGGTTACACGGAACCGATTGCCGCGGCCGCTCCTCCTGTTTACGAGGTGCTGCTCCACAAGTATTACGTAGATGAAGGCTACGACTATGTTTTCACGGGTCGTCGCAAGCTGGGAAATGTGCGCCTCGGCGTACTCGGACTCGGCGTAGCGTCCGCCTGGTTCGATACTCATGTGATCGATGGCGCAGTCAACGCGGCAGGACGGATCACGCGCCTCGCCGCAACCATTTCCAGTTGGTGGGACAAGTGGATCATCGACGGCATCGGCGTCAACGGCCCGGCGATTTTGGCGCGCATGCTTTCTTATCCCGCGCGCCTGTTCGAGTGGGGTCTGGTGCAGTGGTATGCCCTGGTGATGACCGCGGGATTGGTAGGTTTCGTTTTCTATTACGTGTACCACTGAAAGTAAGCTTCTAGCTGCTGGCTTCCAGCTTAACGCCGCGCCCGCAACCTAGAAGCCAGGAGCTAGAAGCTAGAAGCTGAACTTCATGCAAAACAACATACTCTCGATCATCCTCTTCACGCCGCTCATCGGCGCACTTGTTCTTCTGTTCGTCCCCAAGGAGAACAAGGACGCCATCCGCTGGATCGCGAATTTCTTCGCGCTTGGCGGATTCCTGATCTCGCTGCCACTGGTGCCGATGTTCTGGTCGCAGATCAATAGTCCCGAGCGCTTCAAGTTTATCGAAGGGATGCCCAACAACTGGATCCCGTCGATCGGCGCGGGCTACGTGATCGGCATCGATGGCATTTCTTTCCTGCTCATCATGCTCACCACCCTGCTGGGCTGGATCTCGATCCTCTCTTCATGGACGGCGATAGAGATTCGCGTCAAGGAATATTATGTTTGGTTTTTGATTCTGCAGACCGGTATGCTCGGCGTCTTCATGGCGCTCGATTTCTTCCTCTTCTTCGTTTTCTGGGAAGCGATGCTGGTTCCGATGTACCTTCTGATCGGCATCTGGGGCGGCCCGCGGAAACTTTACGCCGCGATTAAATTCTTCCTGTACACCTTGGCCGGATCAGTCTTGATGTTGCTGGGAATCCTCTTCCTCTATTTCCACCACCATGCTCTGACTGGCATCTACACCTTCAGCCTGACCGCGCTTTACGAAACCGCGCCGAAGATTTACTCCGACCCCGCCTACGGGCCGACGGTGGCCACGCTTCTGTTCTTTGCTTTCTTCTTTGCGTTCGCGATCAAAGTCCCGATGTTCCCCTTCCACACGTGGCTGCCCGACGCCCACGTGGAAGCGCCGACCGCCGGATCGGTAATCCTGGCTGGCGTCTTGCTGAAGATGGGAACCTACGGCTTTATCCGCTTCTCGCTGCCGTTTTTCCCCGACGTGCTCACGCACACTAAAGTCCGCGGCTGGATGATCACTCTCTCGATCATCGCTATCATCTACGGCGCGCTGGTCTCGCTCATGCAGAAAGATATGAAGAAGCTGGTGGCTTACTCCTCAGTCAGCCATCTCGGCTTCTGCACGCTGGGAATTTTCGCGTTGAACTCCGTTGGCTTAAGCGGATCGGTGTTGCAGCAAATCAATCATGGCATCTCGACCGGCGCACTGTTCTTGATCGTCGGTATTCTTTACGAACGCCGACACACCCGCGAAATCTCCGAGTACGGCGGCATCTCGAACGTGATGCCCCTTTACGCCACGATCACGATGATCATGTTCCTATCCTCTATGGGACTGCCGCTGCTTAACGGATTCGTCGGCGAGTTCACTATCCTCCAAGGAACGTTCATGGAGAACTGGCGCTGGGGCGCATGGGCGGTGCCTGGCGTGGTTCTCGCCGCGGCCTATCTACTCTGGCTCTATCAGCGGGTTTTCTTTGGCACGGTTACCAATCCGAAGAATGAGAAACTACACGACCTGACCCCGCGCGAAGTATTAACCTTCGTGCCGCTGCTCATCATGGCTTTCTGGATCGGCCTCTATCCCAAGCCATTTTTCCAGATTCTTGAGCAGCCCGTGAATCAGATCGTACAAAACGTTCATGCATCGGCAGCTAATGGAGCAGTCGACGCCGCAATCCAACATGAAGTCGCGCCGCCGGTTGGCACCACAGCCTCAGTGACCAATCCTCCCGCGGCAGTGCAATCGTTGAAGGGGAAGAGATAGTGGGCGTGCTCACACAATTCACCCCGAGCGACTACCTGCTGGTTCTGCCGATTACTTTGCTTACCATTTTTGCGCTTGGCATCCTGCTCATCGACCTGATGCTCCCGCCCGAAGAAAAGTGGGTGAACGCTCTATTGGCATTCGTGGGCGTGATGTTTGCCATTGGCGGTGTGTGGAAGATTCAGCACTGGATGCACCTGAACCGCTCCGTCTCCATGGGTTCGCTCGGCATGATGGATAGTTTGCTGGTGGACCGTTGCGCTCTATTTTTCTTTTATCTCTTCCTCGCCGCGACCGGGATCTCCATTCTCATGTCAGTGCGCTATATGAAGACCGAGCATGAAAATCATGGCGAATATTACTCACTGATGTTGCTGTCAGTTGTTGGCATGATGTGTATGGCCGCCGGTTTCGATATCGTGCTCATCTTCATCGGCCTGGAGTTGATGGCGATTTCCACCTATGTTCTTGTCGGATTTCTTCGCCGTGATCGCCGCTCCAACGAGGCCGCGCTGAAGTATCTGCTGCTCGGGGCGTTTTCCTCCGGCATTTTCGCTTATGGCCTCTCGCTCTTGTATGGACTTACCGACAGCACAGACCTGGGCGATATCGGACACCGGCTCGCGGTGATCTATGCCAAAGATCCCCACAACCCAGTCGCGATCGTGGCCTTGTTGACCACGGTGACCGGACTCTTATTCAAGATCGCGGCTGTCCCCTTTCATCAATGGGCGCCCGATGCCTACGAAGGCGCACCCACCTGCATTACCGGATTCATGTCGGTAGCCGTCAAAGCTGCGGGATGGGCCATGCTGTTGCGCATCATGGGCGCCACATATCCAACATTTCCGAACGCCATAATAGGTTTGGCCGCGATGCGACCCATCTATGTTCCGCTCTTCGTCTTCGTTTCCATTGCGACCATGACAGGCGCAAACTTCGCCGCGCTCACGCAAACGAATACGAAGCGCCTGCTGGCTTATTCTTCGATCGCGCACGTCGGATATATGCTGCTCGGCCTGATCGCCGGAACTTCAACGCAACTCAGTCCGGACGGCATCAAGGGGATTCTGATCTATCTCCTGGTCTATACCTTCATGAACCTCGGCGCCTTCGGCGTGATTACCTCGCTGCGCCACCGCAACGTAATCGGCGATGAGCTCGACGATCTCAACGGCCTCTACTCGCGCGCTCCTGTGGAAGCTGTGCTCATGCTGATCTTCCTGCTGTCACTTGCGGGTATTCCGCCGCTGGCGGGCTTCTGGGGAAAGTACTTCATCTTCCTTAGTCTGATCGAAACCGGACACTACGTGCTGGCATCCTTGGGAGTGGCGTATTCCGTGTTCGGGTTGTATTACTACTTGAAAATGGCCAACGCCATGTTCATGGGGCAGCCCGAAGAACGAGGAGTGCTGCCCGTCAGTTGGATGATGCGCGCCGCACTAGCCGTAACTGCTTTCGCTACACTCTTCATCGGAATCATGCCCGACCGTTTTATCAATCTCGTCAACTGGTCGTTGATTATCGCGCAGAACTCGCCGACCTCGCTTCACTAGGGCAAAGAGAGTGACCTCACGCTTTGCGGAACTCAAAGTGAAGCAGGCGACGTAGGCCGCCTGCTGATAAGGATTGAAACTTCCATTTAGTGATGGTCGTGGTCCCCATGGCTATGGCGCCAGGTCCAATATTCCTTCTGTTCTCCGGGAGGTAACTTGCGGAAGTCTCTGTTTTCATCACGGTGGTTTTCGCGCGCCCACTGGTGGTAATAGACATCTTCATCGTTGTTCCAAACGTGGTAATCGCTGTAATAGGGGTCATAGACCCGGTAATAGTGATGATGCGCGCATGCTGTGCCCAATACCGAAAATGTTAGCGCGCCTGCCAAGATCCATGAACTGAAGAACCGCGACCCTTTGTCCATCTGCAATGGCCTCCCTTGATTTCACGGCAATCCTCGTGACTAATCCAGTTTCGTTGCTTTCAAGAGCGAATGGGTTGCTTACTGCGGGAGATTCGCGTCACCGTCCTGGCCGATGCCAACAGAGTTACTCTCCTCAGATCGACTGTGGAGGGTGCTTTCTGAGTTAGAATCAAGCTTGCGATTATAAACTTTGGAAGATGAAGGAGAATTCACAATGTATCCGGAAATTATGGTTATCCCGATGCGCGAAGAGTTAACGCGACTGGGCATCGAAGAGTTGCGCACGGCCGAAGCAGTTGACCACGAGCTGAAAGCTCGGCCCGGCACGACGTTGGTTATTGTGAATTCGATTTGCGGATGCGCCGCTGGCCGTATGCGTCCGGCCGTCCGTATGGCACTGGAAAACGCCGCGCATCCCGATAAGGCGTTTACCGTGTTTGCTGGACAAGACGCCGAGGCCACCGAACGTGCCCGCAGCTATTTCACCGGTCAGCTACCTTCCTCGCCTTCCATCGCCATTCTCCGCGATGGCCAACTGGTTTACATGATGCCGCGCCGCGACATCGAATCCCGCGAAGCCCCGGCCATCGCCGCCGATCTTAGAGCGGCTCTCGATAAATTCTGCGCTCGGACGGTCTCGGCTTCGTAGAAACCATCTGGTTAGAATTCCTCGCGTGTTTCTACCGGCTCATTTCATCGCTGGCGGTTTGCTGACCATGTATGACTTCACCACAATTCCATTGGGCTGAACACCGACTGGAATCATTGTGAGCAGCGAATACTCCGTTGGTTCCAGTTTTCGCGCTGTCCGTTTCTGAATCACGGTTACATCGCCGGCTTGCGTATCGAGCACCAGCAAATATCGCTGGTCCGGCGACAGCGCCAACCCATCGGGATGGCTGCCCACAGGCATAGTGGCGATCCGTTTGCCCAGATCGATATCGTAAACTGCGACGCTATCCGATCCGAAGTTGCTGACGTATAGCCGCGAGTTATCAAGAGAAACGATTCCACGCGCGGGATGCTGACCGATCAATACGCTACTGCCGACTTCATCGTTCGCCGTTTCAACGATCGAAATGCTGTCGGAATCGAAATCGCAAACCATCAACTCGCCGCCATCCGGCTTCAACGCGAGATTCACCGGTGTGCGCCCAACATCCAGCAGTGCGAGAACGTGGTCGTTTGCCGCTTCGCTGCCGGGCATCTTGAGCCCAATAGAGGCCACCTGTGACGAACCGGAACACGCCACAAACGCTTTGCTCGAACTTGGAAGAATGGCGATATCCTCCGGCTGTTGGCAAACCGGTAGCGTCGCCCGCACCCGCAGCGACCCCGCGTCAATCACTGTCACTGTATTGTCGCCGCGATTCGATACCACTACGGTCGCTCCATCCGGCGAAACCCGAGCCAGTCCCGGCTCGGAACCCACCCGCACATTTCCCAGCACCGTACGCGTTTCCAGATCAATGACCGAGACGTTCGCTGACCCTGAGTTCGCCACATACGCGCGCTTGCCGTCTTCCGATACATCGATAAAATATGGTCGTCCGTGAACTCCAATCGTAGCCGCGACAGAATTTCTTTCTGCATCGATCACACTGACGTTGTTTGATCCCGAGTTCACCACGTAGATTTCATTCTTCTTGCTGTTGGCCGCAATCCCCGTCGGTGAGACACCCACAGGAATGGTTTTCGCCAGTTGAAAGGTCCGCAGATCAATCACCGTAACGGTATTGCTTTTGCCATTGCTGACGTACGCATACTCGCGGTAGGCCGGGCCGTAATCGGGCAGGGGTTGCTCACGGAAATACCACCATCCGGCCGCACCCAGCAGCGGAAGCAAAACAGCGATGAAGAGAAGTTTTCGCAAGATGAGGGTGCTTCCCGGAAAAAATGGAAGCAATAAGATTACCAGAGCACAGGGTTCGAACGCCGCTCTAACGTGCCGTCAGTTCGGGCCGTTCTTCCGCGGACTGCAACGATCGTTCCTGCAATTCGCGAGTGACTGAAGGCAGATTCTCATTCGAAACTCGAATGTCTCCATCAAACACCGCGAGCAACTTTCCTGAGCCCACTCCCTGAAACTTAGCCCGCTGCAGCGTCGCATAACTCCGCGTGGCTGCCGGCAGCGCGGCCTTGAAGTCGGCACCCTGCTGCAATGTGGATAAAACCGCGTCCGAAATTTTGTCGCGCAGCGCATTGCCCAACACATCCGAACGCAGCGAATCGCCGATCAGTCCTTCGGCATCAATACGGTCTATTTTTGCAGACAAACGCAAACCGCCGTCTTCTGCGACGGCCGGAGTCAATTTCACTTCGATGGTTCCACTACCCTCGACGATTTCGTTCATGCTCTCCCTGCCGAACATTGTGGCGCAGGTCCAGCGCTCGTAATGTAGTTGCGCAACCACCAGGCTGGCGGGCTCTTGTGGGGTGAGAGCCGCCGTCTGCAGCGCTATCCGCTCTCCGCATCGATCTGAAGTATCGAGTTTCGCGTGCAGCACATCAGTAATTGTCTGTTGCAGGTCAGACATGTCGGCGGTCAGCTCCATCGCAAACGTATTTTGACCGGCTTCCGCAACTGCCTTCGAAATCGTTCCCGACGTCGTGACGCTAAACGCCTGGCCGGCGAAGTTAATCTTGTTCTTGACCGTCGGGATATTGAAAGCAACATCCGAGCTGCCGTTGGAGTTCGAAATGCTCATCTCGTCGCCCAGATCGGCCTGTTCGCGCTGAAAGCCGGCGAGAGCTCCCTCGACACTTCGCGCCATACCAGCCATCTGCGCACTTGTTGCATTCGCCTCCACCTGTTGATCCAACGATCTGGCCGTTTGCGCCAGTTCGGAATCCGCTTTCCCTAATCTCTTGGTAATTTCTTTCAGGCCGGATTTTTGCGGCTCGGAAAAGCCCTCGAGAAATTTCTTGTTTAAGGTTAGCGCCGTTTCGATAGAGTCCGCGAAACTTTTATCGCGCTTGGCAATTTCCGATGCATTGTTTTCCTTGCCCAGCAGTGCGACGAAGTCCTGCAATTGCGCGCCGGCGGCCGCCGTGCTCTTCACCATCGTGGCGTACGCGGCCTTCTGTTCATTGCTGGCTTGGACCGCCATAATCTCGTGAAAATCGCGCAAGTCGTCTTTGTTCTCGATTCCGCTTGCTCGGTTGCCGGAACTCAGGCCGCCACTGCCAGCCGCGGAGCCGCCAATATGGCCACCACCGCCGCCGTGCTGGGCGAACGATGCGCCTGGATATACAAATAGAGCCGCGCCTAAGACGAGGGTCTTTAGTCTTGGACTAAAACTCACACTGCGAAACATAAGCCGGTCCCTCATCAAGTTTCGTAATTCCCTACTATTGGCATCTTGAGCGAAGTGGATGCTTCGCGAAGTAGCCACGCAGTGTTTCAGAAAAATCATCGAGCTCTCGTAACACCTATAGCTTGGCTCAGCGCCGAAAAAAACGCCACTAGCTTTACAGTTCTTTGCACGGGAGAACGAAAGTGGCGCTATTGTCCGCTGCATCCTGAATTATTACTTCACCCCTACCGTCTCCCGAACCCCAATCCCCGGTACAGTCCGCCCCACCACCGCCGCAATCTGCCGAACCTGCGTCATCAATTCATCGAACTGATCCGGAAACAGCGACTGCGGACCATCGGACATCGCCTCGTCGGGCTTGTTATGCACTTCCACCATTAACCCATCCGCACCCACGGCAACCGCAGCACGCGACAGGGGCGTAACTTTGTTTCTTTTCCCCGTGCCATGACTGGGATCAACAAAAATCGGCAAATGACTCAGTCGCTGCACCGCCGGAATCAGACTTAAATCAAGGGTGTTGCGCGTGTGATCGGCAAAAGTCCGCACTCCGCGCTCGCACAGGGCTACGTTGTAGTTGCCCTCACTCAAAATATATTCCGCCGCCATCAGAAATTCTTCCAAGGTCGCCGACATGCCGCGTTTCAGCAACACCGGCTTCTTCGCCCGTCCGGCGCGCTTCAGCAGCGAGAAATTCTGCATGTTGCGGGCCCCGATCTGAATCATGTCCGCATACTCTTCCACCAGATCCAGCGACTCGTTATCAATCGCTTCCGTGATAATCTTCATCCCGTACTGATCGCGAATTTCCGCCATGATCCGCAACCCTTCTTCACCCAGCCCCTGAAAGGAATAAGGAGAGGTTCGCGGCTTGTATGCTCCTCCGCGAAAAAATTGCGCCCCGGAGCGATGCACTCGCTCGGCCACGGCAAAGGCCTGCTCACGGCTCTCGATGGCGCACGGTCCCGCCACAATCGCCAGCCCGGGACCACCAATTGTCGCAGCCGTCCCGGCAAAACGAATGATTGTGTTCTCTTCTTTAATGTCGCGGCTCACCAGCTTGTAAGGCTTGGAAACTTTAATCACTTCCTGCACACCTGGCATTTCTTCCAGAGTGCCCTGTTCCACTTCGCCCCTGTTTCCGGTAATGCCAATCGCCGTGCGCTGTGCTCCCGGCATGGCATGTGCGCGATAACCCAGCTTCTCAATCTTTTCGCAGACGCAGCGTACCTGCTCGTCCGTAGCATGCGCCTTCATCACGACTAACATTGATTCACCTTTCGCCGACCGCTCATGTAGGGACAGCCGCCCGCCGTGCAACATCGAGCCGAGCTCGACTGCCTTTCCCCACTGCAGGCCCACCCAGTCCATCAAGTCTACCGTTGCCGTCGCTGCACCGCAAACGCGGCAATCTTGGCTACTAGAGTGGCTAAAACGCGGGAATGACCTTTTCCTTTTCTCTCCTGTGTCCTACCGCACCATCAATTGTGATCCCCATCACACTCCTCTTCATTCCACCGGAATAAAGTGGGAGAGTCCAGTAGGAGGACAATCATGGCTCTTCCCAAATTCATGCAAGCAGCGGTTGTTGAGGAATTCGGCAAACCCCTCGTCATTCAAGAAGTTCCCGTGCCCGTTCCGGGTCCAGGTCAAGCTCTCGTAGAAATTATCGCCACCGGTGTATGCCATACCGACCTGCACGCTGCGGAAGGCGACTGGCCGGTTAAACCAGTTCCCCCATTCATCCCCGGCCACGAAGGCGCTGGCATTGTGGTTGCGCTCGGCTCCGGAGTCACGCACCTGAAGCTTGGAGACCGTGTTGGAATCGCTTGGCTGCACAGCGCCTGCGGGCATTGCGAATTCTGTCTGGCGGGTTGGGAAACGCTTTGCCACGAACAACTGAATTCCGGATACTCGATCAACGGATCCTTTGCACAATATGCCCTGGGTCAAGCCGATTATCTTGGCCGCATCCCCAACAGCATTTCTTTCGTCGACGCGGCCCCAATTCTCTGCGCTGGAGTTACTACCTACAAGGGATTGAAACAAACGAACGCGCGCCCCGGCGAGTGGGTCGTGATCTCTGGCGCCGGTGGTCTGGGCCATGTTGCCATCCAATACGCTAAGGCCATGGGACTGCACGTCGCGGCCGTGGATTTGGGCCCGGAGAAAATGGCACTCGCGCGCAAACTGGGCGCGGATATTACGATTGATGCCAAGATGCAGGATCCACCGGCGGAAATTCAAAAACAGATTGGCGGTGCCCACGGAGTGTTGGTCACGGCGGTTTCAACCATCGCTTTCAAGCAGGCGATCGGCATGTTGCGGCGCGGGGGTACTTGCGTGCTCAATGGCCTTCCCGCAGGGGAGTTTCCAGTCTCCATCTTCGACCTGGTTCTGAACGGATACACCGTTCGCGGCTCCATCGTCGGCACACGCCTGGATCTCGAAGAAGCACTTTCCTTCGCAGCCGAAGGCAAGGTGAAGGCAACTATCGAGGTGCTTCCGCTGGACTCCATCAACGACGTGTTCGACCGGATGAAGAAAGGAAAAATCAACGGGCGAGTTGTTCTCGGAATTGGCCAGGAAGGTAGCCGCGAAAAACACACAGCCGCTTTGCGCGGGGTTAACGCCTAGGGACGAAAGCCGCGGCCGGAAATAGCCGCGGCTTTTTCAATTCATCCATGGATATCTGACCTATCCGGCTGGCAAACTCCCGAGGGCCTTTATACTTTCCTCATGCCCCGCTCCATGGCCCGCGAGCAAGATATCCTCGCTCGTCCCGCACCTAAACGCCCGCCACGCTTGACCTCCCGGCGCATCGGCATTCACACTTCCACTGCCGGAGGAATCCACAACGCCGCCGAGCGAGCCTATCGCCTGGGCTGCAATACGTTGCAAGTTTTTTCATCCAGCCCACGCCAGTGGGCGCCTTATGAACTGAGCCTTCCGCTCTGTGACGAAATGCTTCGCCTGCGGACTAGGTATGATTTGAAGCCGCTGGTTATCCACACCAATTATCTGGTGAATCTTGCCAGCACGAATCAACTGTTTCTCAGGAAATCCATGGAAGCTTTCCGCGGAGAAGTGGAACGCGCACTGGCGATGTGCGCCGACTACTTAGTCTTGCATCCCGGCTCCTTTCGCGGCTCCGATCGCGAGGCCGGACTTCTGCAAATCACTGCCGCCATAGCCGCTTCCACGCAAGGCCTTGACCTCGCCGCCACCGGGCTTACCATCCTCATCGAAAATACCGCCGGGGCAGAATTTTCTCTCGGTGGCAGCTTCGAGCAAGTCGCGGATGTCATCGATCGCCTCCGTGGCATCGTGCCCATCGCGGCTTGCATCGATACCTGCCACACTCACGTCGCTGGCTATGACATCTGCGGCGAAGAAGGCATCCGCCAGACTCTCCAGCAACTTGACGCAACCGTTGGACTAAATAACGTGAAAGTAATCCACTGCAACGACGCCAAAGCCGCGCGAGGATCGAAACTCGACCGCCATCAGCACATCGGGAAGGGAACTATTGGCACGGAACCATTTCGCATTCTGCTGAACGATCTGCGCCTTGCCCATGCTGCCTTTATTGCGGAGACTCCGATTGACGAGCCTGGCGATGACCGCAAGAATGTCGAAGCCCTCAAGAAGCTGGTGTCCTAGCGCTGCCTGCTTGAGTTTCGTGGCATCCTATTTCCTATGACAACGAAGACCTTGTGCGCAATCTGCCTCCTCTTGGCTGCTGTTATCGGCATGTTTCTACTCTTGTCAAATCGCGGCTCCGCGCAGTCCAGCCAAGGAGCGGACGCTCATGTCCAGATCGCGATGAAGAACGTCATGTATCACTACGCCGACCCGATTGCCGTACACGTCGTCCGACTTCAGGGCGAACTGCTTCCGACAAAATCCGGAGAAATCCCTGTCTTTGACGACAAAAATTCGTTTACCTTAGCATTGACATCGGCTGAAATTGCTATTAGCTGCGATGCGTTGGCGAGGGTGCTAAACCAAAACGTCTTGTCGGCCTCCAACGCTCCCATCAAAGACTTAAGCATCGAGAGCAAGAACAATCAACTCGTCATAAAAGGCAAGCTTTCACAGAAGGGCGACGTTTCATTCGAAACTACGGGCGTGCTCACGGTAGAGGAAGATGGACGAATTCGCCTGCACACGGAACACCTGAAAGCGGCGCACCTGCCCGTGAAAGGGCTTTTAGATTTACTTGGCATCGACATCGCCCACATGATCAATACGAAAAAGATTCAAGGCATCTCCGCCGACAAAGATGACTTGATACTGAATCCCGAAGAAATTCTTCCGCCACCTCATATTCAAGGAAGAGTCACCGCCGTGAACCTTCAGGGCGATGACATTGTGCAGGTTTTCGGTAAAGCACAGGGCGAGAACTTCGCCGCAAAGCAAACTGGCAACTACCTGGCATTCCGCCACGGTGACCTGCGCTTTGGCAAGCTAACCATGCGGGATTCCGACCTCATTATGATCGATATGGATTTCCGCGATCCCTTCGACTTTTATCTGGAACATTACCAGGACCAACTGGTTGCCGGCTACACCAAAAGTACGCCAGCCTTCGGCCTTCGCGCTTATGCCCGCGACTACGACAAACTGCCGCATCGGTGGCTGGCAAGTCAGCGAAAGAAGTAGGGTGCGTGCCACCTCGTTGGATGCGGGCGGCGATTGATCGCGAGCTAGGCTAGTGTTTGCACATTCCAGAGCCGCCTCATTGTAAAATACAAAGTTTACGTTCGAGCCTCTGTGACTCTCTTATGCCGCCGCAAGACAAATTGCAGGAAATAACCGCTGGCATTAATCAGCGAAGCGACGCCGACGGAAACGCTGACCGGAATGACGACCGCTACAATCCCCAGCGCGTCGAGAGCAAATGGTTCGAACGTTGGCAGAGCGAGCCGAATCTTTACGCGGCGGATCCCTCCGGCTCCGAAAAAAAGAAATACTACGTGCTCGAAATGTTGCCGTATCCTTCCGGCGCGCTCCACATGGGACACGTTCGCAACTATTCGATCGGTGATGCTCTCGCCCGCTATATGTGGATGAACGGCTACAACGTGCTTCATCCCATGGGATGGGATTCCTTCGGCCTGCCTGCGGAAAACGCGGCCATTCAGAACAACACGCCGCCGCGACAGTGGACGCTCGGCAACATCGCCAAAATGAAGGCGCAGATGAATCGCCTCGGCTTCGCCTACGACTGGTCGCGCGAAGTTACTACCTGCATGCCCGATTACTACCGCTGGAATCAGTGGTTCTTTCTCAAGTTTTACGAGAAGGGGTTGGCGTATCGCAAGAATAGCCTGGTTAACTGGTGCCCGAAATGCTGTACCGTACTCGCCAACGAGCAGGTAGTTGACGGCCGTTGCTGGCGGCACGAAGATACGTTTGTAGAACAGCGCGAACTTGAGCAATGGTTTTTACGCATCACCAAGTATGCCGACGAATTGTTGCGCGATCTTGAAAAATTAGATGGCTGGCCGGAGAAAGTCCGCACCATGCAGCGCAACTGGATCGGCCGCAGCGAAGGCACGCTCGTCGATTTCAAGCTCGACTACCCGGAAAACCGCGGCGGATTCGGTCCGGCTGGTGGGACGATCAGCGTCTTTACCACGCGTGTCGATACCATTTTCGGCGCCACTTCGGTGCAACTCGCGCCGCAGCATCCTATCGTGGCCGATCTAGCCGCGGCCAACCCCGATCTCCGCGCCAAAGTGGATCAACTCATCGTCGAGCAGCGCAAAGCGAAAGAAGCAGGAGACATCGGCGAAATTGAAAAGCACGGTGTGCCGACTGGCCGCTATGCGATCAACCCATTTAACAAGGAAAAAATTCCTATCTGGGTGGCCAACTACATTCTGATGGATTACGGCACTGGCGCCATCATGAGCGTGCCCGCGCATGACGAACGCGATTACGAGTTCGCAAAAAAATACAAACTAGAAATTCGGCTTGTCGTCCTCCCCATCGGAGCCGACCCGGAAGAAACCATGACTGAGCCCGCTCTTCCGTTCGTCGCGCATGATGGCATGTTGATTAACTCTGGGCCTTACAGCGGCCTTGAGTGCGCCGAAGCCATCAAGAAAATGTCGAAGTTTGCAGAAGAAAATGATTTCGGCAAAGCCACCGTCACCTATCGCTTGAAAGATTGGGGAATCTCGCGGCAGCGCTACTGGGGCACGCCGATCCCGATGCTCTATTGCGGGAACGACGGCATCGTCCCTGTGCCGGAAAAAGATTTACCTGTAATTTTGCCGGAAAACGTCAATATTGGGCATGCCCTGGGATCGCCGCTTAGCAGCTTGCCGGAGTTCGTAAACGCGACTTGCCCAAAGTGTGGCGGCCCGGCGCGCCGCGAAACCGATACCATGGACACCTTTGTCGATTCATCCTGGTATTTCTATCGTTATACTGATGCGCACAACGACCAAGCGCCGTTTGACTCGAAGGCTGCACAATATTGGTTTCCCATCGATCAATATATTGGCGGCGTTGAGCACGCAATTTTGCATTTGATCTATTCGCGCTTTTGGACGAAGTTCATGCGCGATCTCGGTCTCATCACCAACGATGAACCCGTCGAGCGCCTCTTCACCCAAGGCATGGTGATCAAAGACGGCGCAAAAATGTCGAAGAGTTTGGGAAATGTGGTTAGCCCCGATGAAATGGTTGCGCGCTACGGCGCCGATGCTGCGCGCTTGTATAGCCTTTTCGCGGCTCCGCCCGACCGCGATCTCGACTGGCAGGATTCCGGCATTGCGGGCATCCAAAGATTTTTGGGCAAAGTCTATCGCTTCGTCGTAAGGCATGCCGTGAATGCTCGCGGTGTATCCGCGCAGAGTTTGTCTGCTGCGTCTCTATCGCCGGCAGAGCGTCAGATTCAGCGCAAACTCCACCAAACAATCAAACGTGTAAGCGACGACTTTCAAGGCCGCTGGCACTTCAACACTTGCATCTCCGCCATCATGGAGTTGGTGAACGCCCTTCACGCCTACGAGGAGAGTGCCGCCTCCCAGGCCAAAAGCGCTTCGTCCGTCCTTCTAGTCGAGGTCCAGCGCGATTTGATTCTGTTGCTTGCTCCTTTTGCGCCTTATCTCGCCCACGAACTGTGGGAGATGATCGGCGAGAAGGGAAGCTTGCTCAAAGCCACCTGGCCAAAATACGACGCGGCTCTGGCCAAGGAAGAGGAACTTGAAATCCCCGTGCAGGTGAATGGTAAATTGCGCGGCCGCATTGTAGTGCCTGCCGATGCTGGAGAGAGCGTGGTCGTCGAACGCGCCCTCGCCGATGAAAAAGTAAAATCGGCGATCGCCGGCAAACAAATCGTTAAGAAGATTTACGTTCCTGGCAAACTCGTAAATGTCGTTGTCAAGTAGACCGCAGCCATGAAACAAAAAGCAAACGGGTTCGCCAAGGCGAACCCGTATTGGCTGAACTTACGAACTTACTCTCCTGACAACACCAGAGCTTCCATATGGTTTCCAAACTCGATTTCGTCGAGTGCTTTCGTGTTTTTATCAAGCGTCTTCGTAAGCACCGCATCGTAGGGCGAAGGTTTCTGCAAATTTTCCAGCTTTCCCTGTGTCGTGGCGACGGTCTTGCCGTTTTGTATGATCTCGATCTTCACATTATCGGCTGGACCGTTCCATTCTGCCTTGTAGTTGCCCGGAGCCAGTTGCGTTGCACCGACTTGCACCGTATCGGACAGAGTGAACTTCCCAGAATGCGTGTCTTTGGCAAACGCACTTAGAGAGCACACCAGCGCTACGACCGTGAATGAAGCCAAATATTTTACAAATGTCATTTCTGTTTTCTCCTGAAGCTTATGAAAGCTTGCTTCTGTAAGAGATGCTGAGCGCGAATGGTCGGATGCAAATATCGCATGGCGATAGATGTAAAGTTGGTTGAAGATTAACATTGTTTTGCGTAGAGCTTACGCGAAGTAAGCGCCGTCTTTGGCATGTACGTTATCCTGTTTACTGAATCAGAAAGTTACGAAGTAGAAATTGAATGTCGCTGCCATCGCCCACAATCGAAGGATTTCGCGCCACATTTCGTAGGCCGTCGCTGGCATTTGCTGAAATTTCCTGGCGTTGGACGCTCGGTGCGACCGCTGCGGCATTGTTCTTCTTTTATTGTGTCGAATATCTCGACACGTTGCCAGTCACGAACGCCGACACGACTCTGTTGTCGACTCGACAACCCGCGCTCGTGGGGCGGGCGATCACTCATATCCTTCGCGGCAGTCTGAGTCGTGCCGTACTGGCGGCTTTGTTCGCGGCTCTGGCGCTTTCCTTGTTGTGGATTATTGCGGCTTCCGTGGGACGTCTGGCAACCGTGCGCGCGCTCCTGGATTATTTCCGCAACAATGTTGCATACGTTTCCGCGAACACCTCCAGTCGGGAAAAGCCTCGGCCCATCCTATCGTTGATCCCCGTCAATTTTCTCCGCCTTGTGCTGCTTCTGGCTATAGTTCTGGCCCTGGGGAGCGCGGCAATTCTCGTCAGCTTCGTTTCGACGTCGGCAAACCCGCGACCAGGATTAGGCATCATTTTGTTTCTTCCGATCGCGACATCTATTTGTGCCGTCGGTTGGATGCTGAACTGGTGGCTAACCCTGGCAGGGATTTTTGCCGTTCGCGACGGAGAAGATGCATTGACAGCAATCTCCGCTGCCGTCACTTTTTCCCGGGAGCATGTCGGCGCTGTTTTCGCAGTGAGCACATGGACCGGACTCGCGCATCTGGTTGCATTCAGCATTGCCACCAGCTTAGTTGCGTCTTCGCTCGCCTTCGCCCAAGTCGTGCCAGGGCGATTTGTAATCGCGGGAATCTTTCTAGTGACGCTAGCTTATTTCGCGATCGCGGACTGGCTTTACATGGCGCGACTCGCGGGTTACGTGTACATTTCGGAAATGCCGCCTTCAGTGGCTGCAACGTCATCGCTTCCCCCGTCTCCGCTTCCCGGAAATATCGGACACGTCGAAACATCGATCGACCGCAGCGAACCGATCCTCAGCGATCTTCCAAACCTGGCCGCGGAGACATAGCTGATTTTTGTACGACCGTCAGGTGCTTTACACAAATCATCCGATTTGAGAAACTCATCCGTGGAAACTCAATCCATCCTTGACCAATCTGTCCTTAGTCAATCCGTCTTTAACCAATCGATCGTCATCCTCGATTTTGGCGCGCAGTATACGCAACTCATCGCGCGCCGAATCCGCGAACAGAATGTTTTTTCCGTCGTGCTGCCCTGCACTGCTTCACTCGACGAAGTGAAGAGCTATGCGCCGGTCGGCATTGTGCTCTCGGGCGCACCATGGTCCGTCTACGACAAGGATGCTCCGCCGGCGGACGCCCGCGTCTTTGAGTTGGGTATTCCTGTGCTCGGCATTTGCTACGGGCTGCAATTCATGGTGCACACGCTGGGCGGCAAGGTGCGGCCGGCGGACAAGCGGGAGTATGGTCATGCGGAGATCGATATTGTCGCTGAGTCATTATTGTTTCAGGGCCTCGACAAGCGGCAGCCAGTCTGGATGTCGCACGGTGATGAAGCGCTCGAGTTGCCTCCTGGCTTTGAGCTCACGGCGAAGACTGCTCACGCGGTTGCGGGAATTCAGAATGTCGCAAAGAAGTGGTTTGCGGTGCAGTTTCATCCCGAGGTTCACCACACGCGGAATGGAACAGAAATCTTGCGGAACTTTGTGTTTAAAATCTGCAACGCGCAGCCGCTGTGGACGCCGCAGCATTTCATCGATTCAACGATCGAACAGGTCCGGCAACAAGTTGGAAATGGACGAGCCATCTGTGCGCTTTCGGGTGGGGTGGATTCTTCGGTGGCGGCCGTGCTGGTGGACCGTGCGTTGCGCGATGCCAGCGGTAAGTCGCGTCTGACGTGCATCTTCGTCAACAATGGAGTGCTGCGCAAAAACGAGTTTGAGAAAGTACAGCAGACTTTGCGTGACAAGTTAGGCTTGCGGCTCGACGCAGTCGATGCGACCCATCGCTTCCTCGACAAGCTTAAAGGCGTCAGCGATCCGGAAAAGAAGCGCAAGATTATTGGCAACGAATTCATCGCGGTGTTTGAGGATGAAGCGCATCGCATCGAAAAAGAAGAGGGAAGCGTTGACTATCTGGTGCAAGGAACGCTCTACCCGGATGTGATTGAATCGCGCTCGGTGCGGGGGCCGTCGCAGGTCATCAAGTCGCATCACAATGTGGGCGGCCTGCCGGAAAAAATGAAGTTGAAATTAATCGAGCCCCTGAAAGATTTGTTCAAAGATGAAGTCCGAAAGATCGGCCGCGACTTGGGGATGCCGGAGGAAATTTTGCAGCGGCAGCCGTTCCCGGGCCCGGGGTTGGCTGTGCGCATTCTGGGAGAAGTAACGCCGGAGCGGTTGGCGCTGCTGCGCGAGTGCGACGATATTGTTGGCAGCGAAATTAAGGCGGCTGGTCTCTACACAAAAATCTGGCAGTCGTTTGCCGTATTGTTACCTGTGATGTCAGTGGGCGTGATGGGTGACATGCGGACTTATGCTTACACTTGCGCAGTACGCGCCGTGAGTTCTGAAGACGGCATGACCGCAGATTGGGTTGCGCTACCGCACGAAGTGTTGAAAAATATTTCCACGCGGATTGTGAATGAAGTGAAGGGCGTCAATCGCGTGGTGTATGACATTACGTCAAAGCCTCCGGGGACGATTGAGTGGGAGTGAGGAATTCGTTCTAAGATAAAAATATGAGCAAACGATCTCGAAGATTGGGCAAGAAGAATGAATTGCAGGCGGTGGAAGAAGCGATTGGGGCGGCGCTGGGTAAGAGGAAAACTAAGGTAGCGGAGGAGTCGCGAAGTGCTGACAGAGAGCTTCGCGAGGATTCCCAGAAAGCAGGTTCTTCACCGGGCGCCGCGCCCGACTCGGAATGACACTGGACGGGATATCCAATACTACTGCCGCAACGTCAGACTGCTTAGAACCGCTTGCTGTTTAGCAATCAGGGATTGCACTCCCTGACGCGCGTAGGCCATCATCTTTGCGAACTGAGCCTCGTCGAAGGCCTGGCGTTCAGCGGTGGCTTGGACTTCGACCATTTTGTATCCGGCGGTCATGACGAAATTCATGTCGACATCGGCGCGCGAGTCTTCTTCGTAACAAAGATCGAGCAGGATTTCTCCATCCACAATTCCTGCGCTCACGGCAGCGACGAAATCTCTTAGCGGAACCGAGGTCAGGGTTCCAGCTTCCACCAATTTTTCCAGCGCGAGGCCCAGAGCGACGAAAGCTCCGGTAATGGATGCGGTGCGCGTGCCGCCGTCGGCCTGAATTACGTCGCAATCAATCCAGATGGTGCGTTCGCCGAGGCGCGAAAGATCAGTCACGGCGCGCAGGGACCGTCCGATTAGCCGTTGGATCTCGTGGGTGCGGCCGCTGGGTCGTCCCTTGGCGACTTCGCGCGAAGTGCGGGTGAGCGTGGCGCGGGGAATCATGGCGTACTCGCTCGAAATCCATCCCTTGCCTGTGTGGCGCATGAACGGTGGAACCACTTCTTCAATCGACGCGGTGCAGATGACACGCGTGTTGCCTACTTCGATCAGAACTGAACCCTCGGCCGTGGTGATGAAATCGGGAATGATGGAAATTGGCCGCAGTTGGTCGGGGGTGCGATTATCGGAGCGATAGAACATAAGCTGGGATTGTAAATGATGCTGCTGGTGCTTATTCCCTTAGTGATGGAGAAGTGCCAGATTGGGCGCGTGCCGCGAGCATGATTCGATGGCACGCTGACAAGCTTTTACGCTTCGCCGCGTTACACTCTTCTGTATAACTCTATGCCCACACTGATTCCACAACCCACACGCATTCAATCCGCCGGTAACAAGCCCAAGCTGATCGACGAATATATTGGACGTGTCAACTCCCAAACATCCGCCGCCAGCGTAGCGCACATGCGCAGTCCGGAAGGCTGGCTCGAGCCGGGCCAGACGCCAGCTTTCGACGAGTTCACCATCGTTCTGAAAGGCACGCTCCTCGTGGAATCCAAGACTGGCTCATTTGAAGTCAAAGCCGGACAAGGCGTGATTGCTCACGCTGGGGAATGGATTCGCTACTCGACCCCGCACGCAGGCGGCGCGGAATACATTGCAGTGTGCCTGCCCGCTTTCTCCATGGATACGGTTCACCGCGACGCACGGTAGTCTGGAGGCTGCGAGTGCGGCAAAATCTTTTAACACAGAGAAAACCGGAGAGCACCGAGAAGATCTTTTTCTATACAGAATTCTTTCGCAGTGCTTGCGTCCTATGCGATCCAGACAGTCTTGATATTCATGAATTCACGGATGCCGTTGGTCGCGAGTTCGCGGCCGTGACCGGAGTGTTTGACGCCGCCGAACGGGATGCGGGGATCGGAGGCGACCATTTTGTTGATGAAAACCATGCCGGATTCGAGCTCGTTGATGAAGCGTTCGCGCTCGGCGGCGTCGGTGGTCCAGGCGCTGGCCCCCAAGCCGAAGCGGCTATCGTTGGCTAGCCGTATGGCTTCGTCGATATCTTTGACGCGAAAGAGCGAGGCAACCGGACCGAAGAACTCTTCGCGATAGGCGGGCGATTCTTTGGGGATGTTGGTGAGAACTGTAGGGGCGTAGTAGTTGCCGGGGAGTTCGAGTGTATGGCCTCCGGTTAGAAGTTTTGCGCCGGCTTTAATAGTCTTTTGCACGTCGGCGTCGAGGGATTTGACGGCGTCTGCTGTGGCGAGAGGACCGAGCTCAGTTTTCTCATCGAAGGGGTCTCCGATTCGCAGGTTTTTCATGCGATCGACAAATTTCTTCTCGAAGTCGGAGGCAATCGATTCGTGAACGATGAAACGTTTGGCGGCGATGCACGACTGGCCATTGTTGATGACGCGTGCCTCGACGGCGGTAGCGACAGCAGCGTCGAGATCAGCGCTGGGCATTACGATAAAAGGATCGCTACCGCCGAGTTCGAGAACGACTTTCTTAATGCGCTTGGCTGCGGCCACTCCAACTTCGATGCCGGCTTGTTCGCTTCCGGTGAGAGTTGCGGCAACCACGCGTGGGTCGTTAAGAATCGCGTCCACTTGCTGAGAGCCGATGAGCAAGGTCTGAAAGGCTCCGGCGGGGAATCCGGCTTCGAGAAAGAGCTTTTCAATCGCCAGGGCACACTGGGGGACGTTGGAGGCATGCTTCAGCAGTCCAACATTTCCCGCCATAAGCGCGGGAGCGGCGAATCGGATCACCTGCCAAAAAGGAAAATTCCACGGCATGACGGCAAGAATGGGTCCGATAGGGCGATAGCGCACAAAGCTCTTCTTAGCGCCGGTTTCGATGACCTCGTCGGCTAGAATTTGTTCGGCATTTTCCGCGTAATAACGGCACGCGGTAGTGCACTTGACTGCTTCTGCGACTGCGGCTTTGTAGGGCTTACCCATTTCAAGGGTCATGAGGTGGGCGAACTTATCCTTGTCTCGTTCTAAGATGTCGGCTGCTTTGCGCATGCGGCGGGCGCGCTCTGCAAACGGAGTTTTGCGTTCAGCTTGGAAAGTCGCAACCGCAAGCCGAAGCTTCTCCTCAATCTCGGAGTTGGATAAGGGTTGGAATGTCTGGAGCGTTTCACCGGTAGCAGGATTAATACTGGCAATGGCCATGATGGGTGATCCCTCGGGAATGTGGTGTAAGAAGTTTATACAACAGGATGTCGAGGCAGCGGTCATACCACTATACCACCGCCTGAAATTGCCTCGCGCCGAAAACAGAAGCAAGACACTAAACACAGGGACCACAGAGGATCATAGAGCGAACCGAATTTTCACCGTGGATGACTGCGAGTTTATTTCGGAGGATGTAAATGGAGCGAAAGGCTTTGACGGCACTGATTACCGGGGCATCCGGCGGGATCGGTTATGAACTCGCAAAATTGTTTGCCACGGACCACTACAACCTGATTCTGGCGGCACGCAGCGGTGACAAGCTGAATCGGGTTGCCAATGAACTGCGCGACCAGTTCGGGATCACTGTGAAGATTATGGCCATGGATTTGGCAGCGAACAATGGCGCTACGATTCTGTTCGAGCATTTAAAAGGCGAAGGCCTGACCGTCGATGTACTGGTGAACAACGCCGGATTCGGAGTTTTTGGTGACTTTGCGGAAATCGCGGAGGACGAGGTATTAGGGCAGATCCGATTGAACGTAATGGCGCTCACGCACTTAGCGCGGTTATTTCTGCCGGCGATGATCGCCCGCCGTCAGGGGAAGATTATGAACGTGGCGTCCACAGCGGCCTTTCAGCCCGGACCGTTGATGGCCGTTTATTACGCGACCAAGGCTTATGTGCTTTCGTTTTCCGAGGCGCTGGCGAATGAGGTAGCTGGGACCGGCGTAGTGGTGAGCTGTTTTTGTCCGGGAGCCACGAATACAGACTTCCAGAAGCGTGCCGGGATTGAGAACTCTCGCCTGTTCAAGAAAATTGGAGCGATGGATGTGGAAACGGTGGCGCGCGATGGATATCGCGGATTGATGGCGGGAAAAACGCTGGTAATCTCGGGGACGCGGAACTGGATAGTGGCGGAGTCGGTCAGGTTTGCGCCACGGAAGTGGGTGACCGCGGTGTCGAGATGGGTAGCCGAGAAAGCAGAATAGAAGCGCGGGACTGCAAATGCTGCGCCTCACTCAGACGGCAGGCGATAGCGACGGTTCCTGCATGGAATACTTATTGCGTCGATTGCAGTTGCGCCGCGAGTTGATTGACCGCGGAGACGTCAAAGAAGTTCGAGAGATCGGCGTGACCGGCGAGAGTATCACGATGCTTGCCTTCCACCAGAATTTTCACTTTCAAAATGCCAGGGATATTCGCGGATAGTGTCTGAATGAGAGACGCGACCGTGAGTTCTTCGACCAGCACCCCGGAGCGGTGTCCGTCGGCAAACGCGGCGTTGATGTCGATAACGGCCAGGCCCGGATCGACAAGGTAGACGTTGCGAACGTCGGAACCGGGCGGCAACCGATGCGGCGATGACTTGTCGAGATAGAGTGTGATGAGAGAGCGAAGCAACTCTTCGGCTCGTTCTTGGCGTACCGACGGCATGGGAATCTGAGCAGACTGTGGGTGGAGTACGCCGATGTCGTCATAGGCGACAAACAGAGTCACCCGTTCCGTATTTCCGGCGGCGGGAGGGATAACGGGTCTGGTGTCGACGGAGGCTACGGGAGTGGCCGCCGCGCGTCCACGCATGTGCCACGCGTAAATACTCATTCCGAGTACGGCGCTGAGCAACACCGAGAGCGCGATAAAAAAATGGCGCGGGACCATGAGAGTCGAATCGGGCGATTTCAAGATCGGATGATCTGGTGATCCAAGACTTAAGACCCTACGTTATCAAATGACTCCATTGCTCGATCACAAAAATCGGCCGATTTTTTTTATGGAGCGGCTCCAAGTTGAGCCCGGACGGCCACGATTCCGTTTGCCACGGCACCGGCAATCAGTTGTTGGTAATCGGGGGCCATGATCGCTGAGACCTCCAAAGCCGGGGGTGCGACTTCGACCGCGATCGCCGCGGTCACAATATTGTTCAAGGGACGCAGCGGCGCGGTGAGATCGCGGATAGTAATCTCATCCTTTTTTAACGCCTCAGCCACACTGGCGGCAGCGATGTTACTCAGCGGGATGAACGAAGCTTGCGCGGTGGGCCAGGAGCGGAAGGGACCGCGGTCCTCGCCATTTGAGTAGGGGAGCAGCGAGGTATAGACCCGCACGCCATGGCCGGTGGAAGTGGCGTGCAGCACGATGTAGACGGCTGCGTGCGTGGAATTGGCGAAAAAGGCGCGATCCTCCAGGGAAAGGTTAGCATCGGAATCGCGCAACACGAGAGTAGAGATGCCGCGGCTCTCGAGTTCCTGGCGGAGACGCCGGGCGAAGGCCAGAGTGACATCTTTTTCGGCGAGTGTGGCACTAAGGGCTTCGCCCCGGTCCGTGCCGCCATGGCTGGCGTCGACTACGGCGAAGTAGCGGCGTTGAGTCGAAGATGGAGTTGCCGGCTGCGGTTGGGCGCTCAGAGTGTTTTGGGGCGGAGGTGTGGTCGGGTTGGGTCCAGCGTTTGTGGCGGTCTGCGATTTCGCCGGCGCGAGCGTGACGGTCCGGCCATCCTTGCTGAACTCGGCCATCAGCGGGATTGTGGTGGTAACCGTGATCTCGGCGGCGCCGCTGCCCTCGGAATACGTAGCGGAAGGAATGGTTCTGCTCGAGAACGTGAGAGTAGGCGAGGCAGGTGCAGTGACGGGCTCATGGCTAAAAGTCATGCGCAGTTTGCCAGGCTCGGTGGCGACGGACGGATTTACCGGTGCGCTGAATTGGAAAACCAGATGAGTAGAGTCGGTCGCGGCGGCCGTAAAGTGGGTACCGACGTTGCCGATGAAGAGACGCCCGGACTCCTCGTGCAGATTCGCTGGCCCTCCAAGAAAACGAGGCAGAAGGGAATTGAGTGAGGCAAGCGGAACAAACCCTCGTCCGTTCTCCATGAGGAATTTGGCGGAGAGATCGGCGTCGCGTCCCTGGACGCGGGCGCGATTCTTGCCGACGGTGAAATCTCCCAGGATGTTGTTGTAGTGCAGACGCCAGCGCGGGCCGTCGGATTTGGCGCTAACGGTGCCGAGCGGTTCGAGGAGTTCGAGGAGTCCAATGTAGTCGTGACCCTGGCGCTGCATGATGGGCACGGAATAGTTGGCGACAGTCGAGTACACGGAGAGACGTTTTTCCGGAGCGGCGGCGGAGAACGGAAGAGTGAGTGATAACAGAATCCAGCCGGTGAACAGCCACCTCAGGAACGGAAGCCCGGGTTTTAGTTGAGCGATTTCAGCGCGGCGGCAAGCCGAGCCCTTCCCAAAACTATTCGCAACGACAGCGTTGTTCCGCTTCCAGCCTCGGCTACTCGAGGGCATAGACCGTCAGTCCGCTGAGCAGCTTGGGATAGAAGTCGGTCGACTTCTGAGGCATGACTTCGTTGGCGAAGGCGATATCGCGAACTTGCGTGACCCGGCAGGGATTCATCAGGAAAACGATATTGGCGCGAGCTGTGACTCGCAGGTGCGAGAGGGCCTCCCCGGCGTCCCGGACATACGAAATATTCTGCTGGTTGCGGATGGATTCTTCCGAGAGGTGCAAGACCTTTTCCAGCAAAACCTTATGGAGTTGAACTACATCCAGCGATTGCTGACGAATAGACACGCCGGCAAAGACCTGGCTGGCATTGGGATTCGGATGGTGCAGGAGAAAAGCGCGGTTGGCAGTGACTCCCAGAATGCATGTTCCTGCGCGCCCACACTGGCGAAGGATCGCGGTCGCACGGGCAGCGTCGAGAGGAACGTCGATCTCGTCGATGTCGAAAAACGCCCGGGCAGAGTTGCGGAACCCATCTTCGGAAAACGACGCCAGGCTATGAACCACGCGGTGTGTAGGGAGGATCAACAAAGCCGGACTGTTCATGTTGACGAAAGTCATCATCACGAACTCGGAGGGGGCTGAATCCCGCTGGTCCGTTGCGGTCGAGGCCGCTCGGCATTCATTTCTATAGGTCAACGCGGTTTCGTAACGGTGGTGGCCATCGGCGATGACCAGCTTCTTATCGCTCATCGCGACCCGGACCGAAGCGATGACACCAGGCTCGGAAACTTGCCACAGGCGGTGCAGAACTCCATATTCATCGGTCACGGCAACGTCTGCTTCCCCGCTCACATTGAGAAGCGATTCGATCCCACCCGAATCCTCGTACAGCATGAAAATTTGCCCAAAATGGCCGCGAGTAGCGCGGAGCAGATCCAGGCGGTCCGCTTTAGGCTTGGCCAGGGTTTGTTCGTGGCGGAAGACGACGCCGGCGGAATAATCCTCAATTCGGCCCAAAGCGATGAAGCCGCGGCGTTCCACTTCGGCATTCGTATCAGGCGAAATAAAGCGCTGGGAATAAACGTAGATGGATGGGAGGGCATCCTGCCGAAGCACGCCTTGTCTGCGCCAATCGCGGAAATATGTGGCGGCGCGCGAATATACATTGTTTGCTGGATTGTCACCATCCTCACGGCGACCGAGGATGATTCGTACGAGGTTGTACGGGCTGGCAGCGTAATAGCGATCCTGCAGCGAAGGTGAGATCTTATCGTAAGGTTGGGTCACCACCTGAGCAAGGGAAACCGATGGCGAATCCTTATCGGTAGCATTCGCATACCGAAAGGCGCGGAAGGGATGAATGTCAGCCATGGAAACTTCTGATTGTAGCAAGGTAGCAGCGGAATTTCGGCTTGGTGGCTCGGCTTTTAAGGGATCGCCCAAAAACGGGCGTCCATTCTGGGATTGTCACCAACATTTGACAAAAAAAACCGCAGTCAACCGGGCGAAGCTGTGTTACTATCGCGGCCAATTGAGGTACTTATGTCCTCCGCGGATGAGCGCCGGTTCTCTCGCCCTGGGGTTCGAGCTGGCAAGTTGGGATTGATTCGACTCTGGAATCTGGCTTTAGTCCGATTGCAGACCACGCTGCCCGGTTATTCAACGCTATACTCTCGCGCTATCCCGCCATTTTGCCTGGTGCTTTTAGCGATTTGGTTTTGCGGCGGCTCGTCGACGCCGGCTCGGGCTCAAACCGGCGTGAATGATGTTCATGTGACGCCCCGGACGGTCGAGAGCGCGAAGGCGGAAAACGTATCCAAGGAGAGCTTGGGCGCGCCTTCCCTGAGTACGCATGTGCGTCCCTTTAAGTCGAGCGTGGACCTGGTGCTGGTGCCGGTGACGATTACTGACCCCATGAACCGGCTTGTAACCGGGCTGGATAAGGAAAACTTCCAGCTTTTCGAAGGCGGCACGAATCAGGAGATCAAAACATTTTCGAGTGAAGACGCGCCAGTTTCTCTAGGGGTAATCTTCGATTCCAGCCGAAGCATGAGCAGCAAGATGGACCGCGCAAAAGATGCGGTAATGGAGTTTTTCAAGACCGCCAACCCGCAAGACGAATTCTTCATGATTACGTTTTCGGACGCGCCGGAAGTAGTCAGCGATTTCACCAACTCGGTGGATGAGATTCAGAATAAGCTGGTCTATGCGGTGCCGCAAAGAATGACCGCATTGTTGGACGCAATCTATATGGGCATCACCAAGATGAGGCAGGCCAAATATGCCAAAAAGGCGCTGCTCATCATCTCCGATGGCGGCGACAATCACAGCCGGTACACGGAAAATGAGATCAAGGCCCTGGTGAAAGAAGCGGACGTGATGGTGTATGCGATCGGCATCTATGACCGCTATTTCCAAACTCCGGAAGAGCGGCTCGGTCCAGAGTTGCTGGGCGAGGTTGCGGAACTCTCCGGTGGACGAGCGTTTACGGTGGAAAATCCCAATGATCTGGCGGATGTGGCGACCAAGATCGGGATCGAACTGCGGAACCAATATGTGCTCGGCTATCGTCCTCACAATGCCTTGCATGACGGCAAATGGCGTAAGATCAAGGTGAAGTTACTGCCTCCGAAAGGACTGCCGCCGCTGAAAGTGTATGCCAGGACCGGATATTACGCGCCCGAAGAATAGTTGCGCTTTGCACTTTGCCGTTCTGAGCTGCGCAATATGGTTTGGGGTCTTGGCGCTGGCACTGCCTGCTCCCGCGCGCGCGAGATTGGAGGTTCAGTCCCAGTCTGATTCGGCTCAATCTGCCGCGCCCCCGCCCTCTCAGTCCGGCGCGGCTGTGGCTCCCGCCGCGGCTTCTCCCCAGAAGAAGGGCGATCCGCAAAGCGGCGCCCAACCACCGACTCAGGAGCCCCCAAACCAGAGTTCAGGAAATCAGGACAACGGCACCTTTGTCATCCGCAAAGATGTGGATGAGGTATTGCTCCACGCCACGGTGGTGGATGATAAAGGGCACATCGTAACCAGCCTGAAAAAAAACGATTTTACGGTATTCGAAGACGGCAAACCGCAGACAATTATTTCTTTCCACCACGAAGACATTCCGGTGGCGATGGGAATCCTGATTGATAACTCGGGATCGATGCGCGAGAAGCGCATGAAGGTAAACCAGGCGGCGCTGAATTTGGTGAGATCGAGTAATCCTCAGGATGAGGTCTTCGTGGTGAATTTCAACGACGAATATTATCTCGATCAGGATTTCACTAACGATCTTTTGAAATTAAAAGAAGCGTTGGAAAAGATTGATGCCAGGGGCGGCACGGCACTCTACGAAGCCGTGGTGGCTTCCGCCGATCATTTGAAGAGGGATGCGAAGCTGGAGCGGAAGGTGCTGTTCGTGGTTACCGACGGAGAAGACAATGCCAGCCGCGAGAGTCTGGAGCAGGCGGTGAAACAGTTGCAGGAAGAAAACAGTCCGTCAGTGTATGCGATCGGAATTCTAGGGGATGAAGAGCATCCTAAGCGCGCCCGGCGCGCGCTGGAGATCATTGCACAGCGGACTGGCGGGCTGGCATTTTTCCCCAAGACGCTGGACGAAGTAGATGAGATCAGCCGCCAGGTGGCGCATGACATCCGGAGCCAGTACACCATCGGATACAAGCCGACAAATCCCAAGGGGACCGGCGGCTTTCGCCAAATTCGGGTAGAAGCGAAAGCCAAGGGGCACGGGAAGATGTCGGTACGAACCAAGAGCGGCTACTATGCTGGCACGCAGGTGGCAACCAGTTCGAAGTGAGGGCGCTGTCTTTCTGGTTTTCTGAGCTTGCGGCAGATTGGCGGAATTTAAGTTTCTCGGATCGCGTTCTCGGGATTTCATTCCATTGACGACTACGGACCCTCCCACTTACCCTGTAGCGTGCACCAGAAAATTGTTGAAGTCTCCCACCTCGGAGTCGCCGACGACATTACGGATCTGGTCGGTGGAACTCCCATGCTGCGGCTCAAACGGCTGGTTCCTGCCGGGTCGGCTGACATCTTCGCAAAACTTGAATACCTGAACCCGGGCGGCAGCGTGAAGGACCGCGCAGCGATTGGGATCATCCGGCGAGCCGAACAGGAAGGGAAGCTCGCCCCCGGCGGTACCATTGTCGAAGCCACGGCGGGCAATACAGGGATCGGCTTGGCGCTGATTGGTGTAAATCGCGGTTACAAAGTGAAGCTGTTCGTGCCGGAGAATTTTTCCCAGGAAAAAGTGATCATCATGCGTGCTCTGGGAGCGGAGGTGGATCGCACGCCGGATGAAGAAGGAATGTCCGGCGCGATCCGGCGTGCTAAGGAATTAGTGGCGGGCGATAAAACTGCATTTATGGCGGGGCAGTTTGAGAATCAAGCGAATCCGGATTACCACTACGAAACCACGGCAGTTGAAATTTTTGAGCAGATGGGCGGAAAAATCGAGGCCGTGGTTTTGGGCTGTGGAACGTGTGGAACATTTACCGGCATCGCTCGCTATATGAAAGAGCATGTGCCGGGAGTCCTGGCGGTGGCAACGGAAACGCAGGGATCGGTGCTGGGTGGGGGAGAACCCGGGCCGCATAAAGTAGAAGGCATCGGGGCAAGTTTTATTCCGAAGACTTTCGATCGTTCGGTGTGCGACGAAGTGATTGCAGTGACGGACGAGGATGCGTTCGAAATGGTGAAGAAGCTTGCGGCGCGGGAAGGTGTGCTGGCGGGATCGAGCGGCGGAGCCGCAGTATTCGCAGCCATGGAAGTGGCGCGACGGTTGGGCACAGGAAGACGGGTGGCCACGATTATCCCCGATTCGGCGGAGCGGTATTTGTCGAAGAAAATTTTTGAGGGCGGGATTTAGGCAGAGCTCAATCGCAGAGGACGCTGGGAAAGTCCGTGGAGATCGCTGAGAAACCGATAGACTTTAGAAAGTATTCATGAAGAAAAACAGACAGGCTGGGTTTGCGACGCGCGCGATTCACGATGGGCAGGAGCCGGATCCTTTGACTGGCGCGGTCAACGTGCCCGTCTATTTGAGTTCTACTTACGTGCAGCAGGGAATCGGCGAGAACAAAGGGTACGAGTATTCGCGAGTGTCGAATCCCACGCGCGACCGTCTGGAAGAGAATCTGGCGTCGCTTGAAGGTGGAGTAGCGGCGCGAGTTTTTGGCAGCGGCATGGCGGCGATCAACGCGATCGCCAGCATGCTGAAGGCTGGCGACCACGTGGTGTGTGGCAATGACTTATACGGTGGGACGCCGCGGCTGTTCAACCAGGTGCTGACGAATTTCGGTCTGGAATTTTCCTACGTCGATACATCGGACGCCGAAAACGTGGAGCGTGCTATCCGCAAAAATACGCGCATGGTTTACGTGGAGACGCCGACCAATCCCTTGATGCGGTTAAGCGATCTGACTGAGATCAGCAGAATTTGCCGGCGCAAGAAAGTTGAGCTGGTGGTCGACAACACGTTCATGTCGCCCTACTTTCAGCAGCCACTTTCCTTGGGTGCGGATATGGTGGTGCACTCGACCACCAAGTTTCTCAACGGCCACAGCGACGGACTGGGCGGCGTGGTTGTATGCAGCAGAGCGGAGCAGGCGGAGAAGTTGGCTTTCTTGCAGAAGTGCGCGGGGGCGATACTCTCTCCGTTTGAATGTTGGCTGGTCCTGCGTGGAGTGAAGACATTAGCGGCGCGCATGGAAATCCACGACCGCAACGGGAGGGCAGTGGCCGATTTTCTTGCCGCGCATAAGAAAGTTAAGAAGGTTTTCTATCCCGGGTTGGCAGATCATCCGGAACATGAGTTGGCGAAGCGGCAGATGAGCGGCTTCGGCGCAATGATTACATTTGAGACTGGGTCGCTGAAGAACGCCAATAAGGTGTTGAAGAAACTGCGGGTATGTTCCCTGGGCGAATCATTGGGCGGAGTGGAAACGCTCATCTCGCATCCGGCCACGATGACGCACGCTGCCCTGGGTGAAAAGGGCCGCAAAGCCATTGGTCTTACCGACGGTATGGTGCGCATTTCTGTGGGCATTGAAGACGTGCAGGATATTCTGGATGATCTGGATGTGGGGTTGGCTGCGATGTAAACGTTGCGGCCGGGGATTCGGAGAGTCCGTCGGGATAAAACATTCCTGACCTACTCTTCTACGGTGACAGACTCTGCGATCCATTGCAGGTAGTCGGCGGATCCGTCTTCGATGGTCAGACATAAGCACTCTGGCAGTTCGTAAGAGTGCAACTCGGCTATCGCCTGGCGAACTTTTTCGAAAGCATCGGCAGTGGTCTTGATTAGCAAAAGCCACTCGCGAGCCTCTTCCATCTTTCCTTGCCAGCGAAATACCGACTGAATCTGCGGGACGACATTGACGCAGGCCGCCATACGGCTTTCGACGAGATGATGCGCGATCTTCTGCGCCTCTTCTTCCGAGCCAGCCGTGGTGAGGACGATTCGTTTGTCGGTCATATAAAATCAACCTTCGGTTTTCCAGAATAAGCATTCAGCAAACTCACGTCGAGAGAGTAGCACCTTAAGCCAGGGGTCAGAAAATGACGACGCAAATCAAGTTTGGCACATCGGGTTGGCGGGCGGTGATGGCCGAGGAATTTACTTTCGCCAATGTGCGCCGCGCCGTAGGCGGCATCGCACGTTACTTGGCCGCGCAGAAGCCGCAAGGAGGACGGGTGATCGTCGGGCGCGATCCGCGATTTTTGGGCGAGACGTTTTGCGCGATGGCGGCCGACATTCTGGAGGCTCACGGCATCGCACCAGTAGTGGTGGCTGAGGCCGCGCCCACTCCGGCATTGGCTTATGCTGTGGTCCAAACTAAAGCTGACGGCGTCATCAATTTCACGGCTTCACACAATCCGCCGCAGTATAACGGAATCAAGTTCTCCACTCCGGATGGATGTCCCGCGCTCCCTGATATTACGGAGAAGATTGAAGCGGAGATTGAAGCGGGAGATCGTGAGAGTCAGTCCTCCCAAACAATCAGTAACGGCAACGCGTCCACGCGCGAATCGCTCGATGTGAAGCAGGGTTACTTGAAGCGGCTGGAAGAGATTGTCGATCTGGATGTGATCCGTAAGGCGAATCTGCAAGTTTGTTTTGATCCCATGTGGGGCGCCGCGCGTGGATATTCCGACCAGTTCTTACGAGACGCCGGCGTAAAGGTTTCCACTGTTCACGATTACCGCGACGTCTTATTCGGCGGGCACGCTCCCGAGCCGGACGATCCCCTGCTCGAAGACTTGCGGGAAAAGATGAAGGCGACAGGTGCACAAATTGGCATCGCGACCGACGGCGATGCCGATCGTTTTGGAATTGTCGATGCCGACGGAACATTCATGCAACCGAACTACGTAATCGCGCTGCTGTTCGATTATCTGGTGGAAAGCCGGGGTTGGAAAAACGGCGTGGCGAAGTCGGTGGCGACCACGAACTTAATCAATGCCATCGCTAAGGCGCGGGGAGTGGAGCTTCATGAAACGCCAGTGGGGTTCAAATACATCGGCGAACTGATTATGCAGGATAAGATTGCAATTGGCGGCGAAGAGAGCGCCGGGCTGTCGATCCGGCATCACGTGCCGGAAAAAGACGGAGTGCTGGCCGGTCTGCTGTGCTGCGAGATGGTGGCGAAGCGCGGCAAGTCGTTGGGCGAACAATTACAGGCGCTATGTAACCAAGTTGGTTCCTACTATCCGCAGCGGGAGAACTTCCGCTTGACGCCCGAGGTGAAGGGGAAGTTCACTGAGAAGTTGAGGTCTGATCCGCGGGATTTCTGTGGACATAAGGTCAGCGAGGTCGTCCGCAAAGATGGCCTGAAACTGATCTTCGAAGATGGCTCGTGGGTTTGTTACCGGCTTTCCGGCACGGAGCCGGTGGTGCGCGTCTACTCGGAGGCGCGCAGTGAGCAAGGTTTGGAGAAGTTGAGTGGGGCGGCCAAGCAATGGATTTTCGAGTAAAAAATCTTACCAACATACGGCGATTCCCCAGTCCGCAAGACGGATTGCGAGCGGTGGCAGAGAGAGCGCCGCAGGCCGAAGCTATGGCCGCGTCGTGGATGACGAAACTGCGTCCTGTTTTTGCCAGAGTCCATGCTTTGCGGCGGCGGATCGCAACCATTGCTGTCGCGGCGCTCGCGGGCCTGCTCTTCGTGCACGTGATGTTGGGCGCGAACGGGATGGTTGTGTACAAACAGAAGCGCGCGGAATATGAATCGCTGCAGAAGAGAATCGCGCTCGAGCAGAAGGAAAACCAACTCTATACGCAGCGGATACAGGGAATGAAGACCGACGCGAAGTCCATCGAGAAAGAAGCTCGCGAGCAGTTGCATTACGCGCGCCCGGGGGAGTATGTGTACGTACCTCCTGACCCCGTGAGGCCTGATCCGCCGGTAAATCACTCCGCGCGCAGATAAAAAACTTCCGTAATCCGCCGTTCATAGAGTTCGACTTGGGATTCACCCGCTGAAGGCCGTACTATTACCCCATGCGTAGTTTCCGGTTTCTGCCGCTTCTCGTTTTCTGCGTCTTCGTCGCTTGCTTAACTGCTCCGGCACAAACGGATCAGGCGCCCACGAACTCAACTCTTCCCGCAAAGGCCAAAAAGGGCGCCAAAGCAGCTGAATCGAAACCCGCCGACATCGCAGCTTCGAAACCCGAAGCGGCAAAGCACGACTACTCGCAGGAAGCCTTTGTCGTCGAGCAATACAAGTCCATCTATCGTTTCGAAAACGACGGCACTGGGCGTAAGGAGACCATCGCTCGAATTCGCGTGCAGAGCGAGGCTGGAGTTCAGCAGTGGGGTCAGATTCAAGTTGGATACAACTCCGCCAACGAACGGGTTGAAATTGCTTACGTCCGCGTCATCAAAGCCGACGGCACCGTGGTGAAGGCGGGCGACGATGCCGTTCAGGATCTCAGCGCTCCGCTCGAGCAACAGGCTCCGGTCTACACCGACTACCGCCAGAAGCACATCACCGTCCCCGGCCTGCGTCCGGGTGAAGTACTCGAATATGACATCGTCACGGTGATTCACACGGCGCTGGCTCCGGGCCAGTTCTGGGCTGATTATGACTTCGACAAGGCCAACATCGACCTTGACGAAGAAGTCGATGTTGACGTTCCCGCGGGCCGGGCCATCAAGTTAAAAAATAAGCCGGAGATGAATCCGACAATTTCGGAAACCAACGGACGCCGCGTTTACCACTGGACCAATTCTCACCTGGAACGGGAAGACGATCAGAAAAATAAAGATAAAGACAAAGACAAGAATAAGAAGAAAAAGAAGCATCCCGAAGACGAACGGCCAGACATTCAGTTGACCTCATTCGTCAGTTGGGAGCAGATCGGGCTCTGGTATGCGGGCCTTGAGAAAGATCGGCGAGCCCCATCGCCTGAAGTTCGTGCCAAAGCGGAAGAACTCACCAGGGGCCTCAGCAACGATTTGGATAAAGTTCAGGCGTTATACGACTACGTCGCTAAGAACTTTCGCTACGTAAGCCTGTCGCTGGGATTAGGCCGTTATCAACCGCACGCCTCCGGCGATGTGCTGCACAATCAATACGGCGACTGCAAAGACAAGCACACGCTGCTGGCATCCCTGCTCGAAGCGGAAGGCATGCATGCATCTTCGGTGCTGATCAACTCCAGCCGCAAACTCGATCCCGATGTACCGTCGCCCTCGCAGTTCGATCATGTCATCACCATGTTGCCGCTGGGTAAGCAAGAGATCTGGATGGATACCACCAGTGAAGTGGCTCCGTTCCGTCTGCTGGCCTATAGTCTGCGAAGCAAACTGGCATTGGTCGTGCCCGCCTCAGGCACGCCGTACCTGGAGGAAACCCCCGCCGACACTCCCGTGCCAGACAGCGAGATTTCCGAAGTCGACGGAAAAATCAATGAGATTGGAAAACTTGAAGCTCACGTACATTACACGTTTCAGGGCGATGAGGAATTGCTGCTGCGCTCGATCTTCCGCCGTGTTCCCCAGGCGCAATGGCAGCGAGTGGTTGAAAATGTGAACTCCGGGATGGGCGGCGAGGTTACCAATCTAAAGATCAGCGATCCGGCCGCAACTCGTGAAGCTTTCACGATGTCGTATGACGTCTCCAGACCAAATTTTCTTGATTGGTCAAAGAAAAAATCAGATCTCACGCTACCGCTTTGCCAGTTCAATCTTCCTGATCTCGGAGATGCTGATAGCGACTCGGACTCCGAACCGCTTAAGCTCGGCCCCAAAGCAGAGTACGTTTATAAAATAAAGCTCGAACTGCCTCCCAAATACACTGCGCGCGCGCCTCTGCCTTTTTCTCTCAAACGCGACTACGCGGAGTATCAAGCCACGTACAAATTGCAGGGAACGACGTTCACCGCGGACCGGACGCTCACTTTGCGCCAGGATGAACTGCCGGCACCGCGCGCTGAGGACTATGAAGCTTTCCGCCACGCAGTTAGTTCTGACCTGGGCCAATTTCTTTCGCTCGAGAACACGGTAGCCGGCACACCCGCGGCACCGGCTGACATGAAAGCGGACGATCTGGTGGAAAGCGGTCGAGCGGCCATCGCCAGCAATAACCTTCCGCTAGCGGTGACGCTACTCAAACGCGCCACGGAAGTGGACGCGAAAAATAAATATGCCTGGAACATGCTGGCCGCTGCCTACATGGGCATGCGCCAGAATGATGATGCCATCGCCGCGCTGAAGAAGCAAATTGAAATCAATCCCTACGACGAGTACGCCTACAACGCCCTCGGCCGCGCCTACTGGCAGGAGCGCAAGTATGACGATGCCGCTACTGCGTTCAACAAGCAGATCGAAATCAATCCCCTCGACAAGTTCGCTCACGCGGGATTGGGATCCATGTATTCCGAGTGGAAAAAGTACGACCTGGCAGCGGCTGAACTAGAGAAAGCTACGTCACTAACGCCTGACAACCCAGAGCTGCAAGTCACTCTCGGCGACGCTTACTTAAACCTTGGCCAGGATGACAAAGCTCTAGCCACGTTCGATCATGCGGTCGAGCTTTCCGCCACTCCGCTGGTGTGGAACAACATTGCCTACCAGCTCTCGCTGAAAAAGGCTCATCTCGATCGAGCGCAGCAATACGCGGAGTCCGCGGTTTCAGCTACCACGGCGGCCTTGCGCAACTTATCGCTCGATCGGCTTACGCAGCAGGATTTGCCGCTCGTCCCATCGCTCATTGCTTACTGGGACACTCTGGGCTGGGTTTATTTCAGCAAAGGCAATCTAGATATGGCGGAAAAATACGTTGCCGCCGCATGGGGACTGGGCCAGCACGGTGAAGTCGGCGACCATCTCGGCCAGATCTACGAGAAAGAAGGAAAGAAGGATCGCGCGCTGCAAACTTATGAACTTGCGGCGACCGGGCTGCGTCCGATTCCGGAAACGCGCGAAAGAATTGATGCATTGCTCAAAAGCGACGCCAAACTGAATGGCGTTGCGAAGAATAATAACAATGAGAGTTTGCAATCGCTGCGCACCATCGACCTCGGGAAAGCGAAAGAGACCGGCAGCGCGGAGTTTTTCGTCCTGCTGAGCGGAGTCGCCGGTACGCCTGCGAAGGCCGAAGCCGTGAGATTTGTCAGCGGAGACGAGAAGCTGAAAGTGTTTACGGAAGCCCTTCGCACGGCTGAATATCGACTCACTTTCCCTGACGACACGCCGCTTAAGATTCTGCGGCGCGGGATTCTCTCCTGCTCCACGGCGACGGGGAGCTGTATGTTCGTGCTGATGCTGCCAGATGATGTCAGGACGGTAGACTGAGGTGGTCCCAACCGGGGGTTGCTCTAACGCTAGTGTTCTCGCTTGTGCCACTCTGTCGCCCGTTCGTAGGCACTAGCCAGCCCGAGCACCAGATCTTCTCGCCAGGGCGGACCCGCGATCTGCAGGCCGATGGGTAAGCCGCTCTTCGAGACGCCGCAAGGGAGCGAGATTGCCGGCAGCCCCCACACGTTGAAGGGCCGCGTGTTACGCAGCAAAGTAATTTCAGCCGGACGCAGCGCCTCGGGATTTTTTTTCAGATCAGCGATTGCCGGTGCGGGAATGCGAGTCGTGGGCGTCACCAGCAAATCGACTTTGGCGAAGATGTCCTGGGCGCGGCGGCGCTCGCGATCCAGATATTGGCGGCGGCGAATATATTCCGCTGCGGAAATGTTTTCGCCATTGCGAATCCGCCGTACCGTCTCTGCCTGATACAACTCAGGCGTTCGGGAAACGTTGTCGGCGTGAATTGCATACGACTCCGCATTTTGCACGACGCGATCCGCGGGTATCTCGATCTGAATTTCGCGAATTTCCGCGACGAGCGTTCTGATCACTGTTAAGGCCTGCTCCACCGCTGCGCGAACGTCATCATCCAGATCATCATAAAAATATGCGCGCGGAATGCCAATGCGAACCGTCTTCATTTCTCCGCCAACCGGAGTACAACACGCGGAAACATAATCGGAAACCGGAACATCAGCGCAGTGAATGTCGAGCGGGTCGTATCCGGCGATCGCCCGCAACACAATCGCAGCGTCGGCAACGGTCGCGGCAAGTGGTCCCACGTGATCGAGCGACCACGAAAGCGGAATCACCCCGCGCGCGGAGGCGCGTCCATAAGTGGGTTTGATCCCGACGCAGCCGCAGAGCGCGGCGGGAAGTCGAATAGAGCCCGCCGTGTCGGTTCCAATCGCCGCATAGCAAAGGCCCGCAGCGACCGCTGCGGCTGATCCCCCGGAGGAGCCTCCGGCGATGTACTCCGCGTTCCACGGATTGTGGACGTCGCCAAAGAAGCTGACCAGCGAGCTCGCGCCATAGGCAAACTCGTGCAGATTATTCTTGCCAAGAATTACTGCGCCGGCCTGCCGCAATCGCCGCACGATCTCCGCATCTTCACCCGGCATGCGATTCTGATATAGAGCGCTGGCTGCGGTGGTTCGCGTGCCAGCGGTGTCGATCAGGTCTTTCAGCGCAATCGGAATCCCGTGCAGTGGCCCGCGCCACTCGCCGCGAGAGATTTCTCTTTCCGCGGCAGCCGCCTCCACCAGCGCGGATTCCGCGGTCACGGTGATAAATGCATTCAACCTCGGATTCAGTTTCTCGATGCGGTCCAGGCAAGTACGCGTCAATTCCAGTGGAGAGATTTCCTTCCGCCTAAGACGAGGCGCAAGGTCGGAGATGGTCTCAAGAGGCGGCATTCGCAAGCGGTTCTCATTGTAGTAGCAAAGTATGTTAGGAAAGTCGTAGCTGTCTAAGGAACCACGAACGATACGCAATGCACAGAGGAAGCCCGTAGGAAGTCCGCTTTCAGCGAACTTAAAGATTTCGTTTTTGATAATTCAGTTTTCGAAATAGGCAACCCGCAAAGAAGGCCTATAATCAAAAGTCGTTTCCTCGGAAACCGGAGGCAACCATGGCGGAGTTGACGAGCATTCCTGTAGAGACGCCTGTGGAGACGCCGGTCACAACCCACGGTTTCTTTATCGACGGCCATTGGGTGGACGATGGCGACGTGGTGGAAGTCCGGTCTCCGTTCGATGGTGCCGTCGTGGGGCGCGTCACTCAAGCGCGGCGCGAACATGCCGAGGCAGCGATTGCGGCTGCAGTTAAAGCTTTCGGTACAACCAGGCGCCTTCCAGCCTTTGAGCGGCAACGCGTGCTCAGGCGCGTGGCTCAGTCGATTGCCGAGCGCCGGGAAGAATTTTCCCGCACCATCGTTCAGGAAGCCGGGAAGCCGATCAAGGCGGCGCGCACCGAAGTCGACCGCGCCATTTTTATTTTCAACGTAGCGGCAGAAGAGGCTACGCGCATTTACGGTGAGTATCTTCCCCTTGATTGGCAGGAGTTTACTGCTGGTCGCTGGGGAATCGTGAAGCGCTATCCTCTCGGCCCCATTGCCGGCATTACACCTTTTAATTTTCCCTTGCACTTAGTCGCGCACAAAGTGGCGCCGGCCATTGCCGCTGGCTGTCCCATCGTTCTGAAGCCGGCGCCGCAAACTCCGCTGTGTTCGTTGCTGTTGGCGGAATGTATTCAGCAGGCCGGTTGGCCCGATGGCGGCTTGAACGTGTTGCCACTTTCCAACGAAGATGCAGGTCTGCTGGTCACCGATGAGCGCATCAAGCTGATCAGCTTCACCGGCAGCGTGCCGGTGGGATGGGACATTAAGCGGCGCGGGGGCAAGAAGAAAGTTGCGCTGGAACTGGGCGGCAACGCTGGTGCCATTGTGCACGGCGACGCCGATGTCGAGTACGCGGCTGACCGCTGTGTTACAGGAGGGTTCGCCTATGCGGGGCAGACCTGCATCTCGGTGCAGCGGATTCTGGTGGAGCAATCAGTCTATGGAAAGTTCACCGATCTACTGGTCGAGGGTGTGAAGAAACTGAAGACCGGCGATCCCATGGAAGAATCGACCGACGTTGGCCCGCTGATTCGAGAAAGCGATGCAGTTCGGGTCACGAATTGGCTGGACGAGGCGGTGCGCTCCGGCGCTCGCCTGCTGTGTGGTGGTGGACGCAAAGGATCGATCGTCGAGCCAACGGTTCTCACAGGCACCAAGCCGGATATGAAGGTGAACTGCCAGGAAATTTTTGGCCCGGTCGTGACGGTTGAACCCTACCAGAATTTTGACGAAGCGCTGCGGCGAATCAACAATTCCAATTACGGACTGCAGGCGGGGCTGTTCACCCGCGACGTGAAACTGCTCTTTCAGGCTTACGACGAACTGGAAGTCGGAGCGCTCATTGCGGGCGATATTCCTTCCTTTCGTATTGACCAGATGCCTTATGGGGGCGTGAAGGATTCCGGATTGGGGCGCGAGGGACTGCGCTATGCGATCGAGGAAATGACCGAACCGAAATTGCTAGTGATGAACCTGCGCTAATGGAGTGACACTGCAAAGTTAGAAACTGCAACATTTTTGTCTGGAATTCAATTTGAGACGCGGTTTGTGAATTTTCTTATTGAAGTACGCGACAAGTTCACCAGAAATATTTATAATTTCGAGTTCTGCAAGCGGACGCGAAAGAAATCTGTGGGTAGTTCTCTCGCGTCTTAACGATTAGGCTTCCATACATGTAAGGATCTGCCGGGTCTCATTCGTCTTTAATAGAAATCGTACGTACGCATGTCTCAGATTTTTCATCGCAGTGCGAACACTCTTTCGCGGGCCACGATTTTTGGCGCGGTCTTCGTAATTGCCGCGCTCGGTTTGGTGGGGTATGAGATTCAGGGCTCGCCCTATGTGACTTATGCCGGAGTGCGCAAGCCGCAGCCGGTGCCCTTCAGCCATCAGCACCATGTTGCCGGATTAGGTATCGACTGCCGCTATTGCCACACTTCGGTGGAGACTTCGAGCTTCGCCGGCATTCCTCCCACCAAGACTTGCATGAATTGCCACTCGCAGATCTGGACGAACGCCCAGCTGCTGGAGCCGGTGCGCGCCAGTTACCGCTCGGGGCAGTCGCTGCAATGGACGCGGGTGAACCAACTTCCCGACTTTGTTTTTTTCAATCACAGCATTCATGTAACCAAGGGAGTGGGCTGCAACACCTGCCATGGTCCGGTCGACCAGATGCCGTTGATGTACCAGCAGGAATCGTTGCAGATGGAGTGGTGTTTGGGTTGCCATCGGCAGCCGCAGAATAATCTGCGGCCGCGGGATCAGGTTTTCAATATGCGTTACCAGCCGCCCGGCAGCACGCATCCCGTGGTGGTGGATGGGCAGAGTTACACGGATCAAGTTGATCTGGGAGCGGCGCTGGTGAAGAAATATAACGTTCGCAGCGTGAGCGATATTACGAGTTGCGACACGTGCCATCGGTAACAAGATGAATCAAATGCCTTGTCATCCTGAGCGAAGCAAACGCGGAGTCGAAGGATCCCTGCAAAGCTGGCGGTTGCCCGCTGCTTCAGGGAGTTCTGTTGCGGGCTCAAGCAGCTTTGGGAAAATGCCTTGCAGCATCCCGCACTCCGCCGGGATTACAGGGGTGCTTCGACTGCGCGAGACTTCGCTGCGCGAACTCTCGCTTCGCTCAGGATGACAGGTTTAAATGACGTGGTGTGGGATCTTTCATGAAGAACGAGGAACAAAACGGCGCCCAGCGCGAGGAAGTTTGCCCCGGCAAGAAAGGCAAACTCAGTCTCGACTCCCTGCGCGACCAAATCAACGAGGCGAACGAGAAGGTTGGGCCGGAGTATTGGCGCAGTCTGGAAGAGCTAGCCGGCAGCGCGGAATTTCAGGAGGCGCTGCACCGGGAGTTTCCTAAGGGCGCGTCGGAATGGGTGGATTCGGTTTCGCGGCGTGGATTCCTGAAGGTGATGGGCGCGTCCATGGCTCTGGCGGGAATGACTGGCTGCATAAAGCTGCCTCTGGAGCCCATTGTTCCTTACGTCCGCCAGCCGGAAGAAGTGATCCCGGGGCGTCCCATGTTTTATGCGACGGCGATGACGCTAGGCGGTTATGCCAATCCGCTACTGGTCGAGAGCCATCTCGGGCGTCCGACCAAGATTGAAGGCAACGACAAGCATCCTGCGTCGCTCGGTGGAACGGATATTTTTGCCCAGGCTTCGATACTTGGCATGTACGATCCCGATCGCTCGCAGAGCATCGTGTCTTTGGGCGATCAGCAATCATGGCAGGCGTTCGTAACCGCGATTCGCGGTCCGCTGAGCGCGCAGAAGGCGCTCAAGGGCGCGGGCATTCGCATTCTTACGACGACTATCTCTTCTCCCACGTTGGCCGATCAGCTGAATAATTTCCTGAAGATTTATCCCGAAGCGAAGTGGCATGTGTATGAACCGGTCAATCGCGACAACGTGCTCGAAGGAGCGAAGCTGGCTTTTGGCCAGCCAGTCGAGACGCGTTATGACTTCTCCAAGGCCGACGTAATTGTTTCGCTCGACGCCGATTTTTTGTATGCGGGTTATCCCGGCAACGTTCGCTACATCCGCGATTTCGCCAAGCGCCGCGATCCTGATGGAAACATGAACCGGTTGTACATGGTCGAGAGCACGCCGACTACGACGGGGGCGAAGGCGGATCATCGGCTGCCG
>JBAVGI010000229.1:0-5840 GCA_049684755.1 Candidatus Sulfotelmatobacter sp. | reverse complement strand
GCGCTGGCGGAGAAGTTGTGCACGCTCTCCGGTTTGGACAGAGCGTTTTTTCAGAACTCGGGGACCGAGGCGATCGAGGGTTCGATCAAGCTGGCACGGCTGGCGGGACATCGGGCGGGTGGGGATTCGAAGTCGCGGCTGGTGGCACTGCAGGGGTCGTATCACGGGCGGACGTTTGGAGCGCTGTCGCTGACCGGGCAGGAAAAGCATCGCAAGGGATTTGAGCCGATGCTGGAGGAAGTGACGTTCGTCGCGCAGAATGATTTGGAAGGGCTGCGCGCGGCGGTGAACGACAATACTTGCGCGATTGTGCTGGAGCCTATTTTTGGCGAAGGCGGAATTTATGAATGCTCGGTGGAGTTCTTGCAGGAGTGTCGAGCGGCGGCTGATAGGCACAAGGCGGCGCTGATTTTTGATGAGATTCAATGCGGGTTGGGGCGCACGGGGACGATGTTTGCCTTCCAGAGTTTTGGCGTGACTCCGGATATTGTGGCCATTGCCAAGCCGATTGCGGCGGGGCTGCCGCTGGGGGCGTTTCTGGCGAGGGAGGAATTTGCTTCGGCGATTTCTCCGGGGCAGCATGGGACGACGTTTGGGGGTGGTCCGCTGGCTTGCCGGGTGGCGCTGGAATTTTTGGCGATTGTGGAAGATGAAAAACTTTTGGACAACGTGAATAAAGTTGGGGCTTATCTGCAGCAGGAATTGAAAACGATTGTCGGGAAGAATGCTGCGGCAAAGGAAGTGCGCGGACGCGGATTTATTCAGGGGATTAATCTGGAGATTTCGGCGCGGCCGATTGTGGATGAGGCTTTGGCTGAGGGCGTGCTCTTTAATTCGACGCAGGATACTGTGGTGCGGTTTCTGCCTCCTTATTTGCTGGAGGAGAAGCACGTGGATAAGGGGATTCGGGTGCTGAAGAAGTTGCTGCGGAAGAAGAGGAAGGCGGCCGCTTAGAGGAAATCAAAAGCTTGAATCGCAAGGACGCGGAGAAGAGGCCGCAGGGTTCGCAGAGGAATTGTTCGACTGCGTATCGTCTTCGCTTAGGATGACATGGCAATTTAGACCTGAGAAAAACGGGGAGCCGAAGCTCCCCAAGTGAAGCGAACAGAGGCGATGTTCATTTAGATAGAATCGGGTGGTGGGGAAAAAGTTGTCCCGGAAAGTCGAGGAATTAACGGATCCGGCGGCCCAGCGGGGAGATTCTACCGCGCGGTTTCCGGGGTTTAGTCCGGGCGTTGAAGAATGCTGGATGGATTTCGACGGCGCTCGAATGCGGTACTTGCGCACAAAGTTCCCACTTCTCGCAAAGGACGCGAGAAATGGGGCACCCACAGTTTCCCCGGAGCCGGCTTTGATTCTTTTGCATGGGCTGCTGGGGTATTCGTTTTCGTGGCGGTACACGATGCCGGCTCTGGCACCTTACGCTACGGTATATGCGCCGGACATGTTGGGCGCGGGGTTTTCGGATCGTGCCGCGGGGATTGATCACTCGATGCGCGGCACGGCGCAGCGAGTGCTGCGCTTCATTGCCGGGTTGGGAGTTACGTCGTTTGATTTGCTGGGAACGTCGCACGGCGGGGCGGTTGCGATGTTCGCCGCGGCAGAATGCCTGAGGGGAAATATTGGACTGAATTTGCGGCGGTTGGTGCTGGTGGCGCCGGTGAATCCGTATTCGGCGAACGGGCGGCGGCTGGCGCCATTTTTTGGGAGTAAATTTGGCGCTGGTTTGTTCCGAGCGACCATTGCGCGGACGGTTTTTTCGTATCCGTATTGGCATTCGCGAATGTATGGCGACCGGAGACGCATTCCTCTGGATGCGCTGGCGGGCTACATGGCTCCCCTGGCGAAACCCGGATTGTTTGAACATGCGTTAGGCATTGTGCGGACCTGGACTGAGGATCTGAAAGAGTTGGAAACGGTGTTGCCGCGGCTGGCAAGTGTTCCAACGCTTTTGATGTGGGGGAGCAAGGATTTGGCGGTGTATGCTTCGTCGGCGGAACCGCTGAGGAAATTCTTTCCGAATTCTGAGCTGGTTGTTTTTCCGGGAATTGGACATCTGCCTTATGAAGAGTGTCCGGAGGAGTTCAACCGTGTGCTGATTGAATTTCTTACTAGTGAGAAGGTCCCCGGCTAGGCCCTATTGACCGCTGAGGTTGGGATAATTTGCCGAGCTTTGCTCGGCATGGACAGCCGAGAGCCTGCCCTGAGCTTGTCGAAGGGGCGGCTGTCCCTACATAGTCTCCACATAACTGCTATTCCGTTCTGTCATGACTCACCACATTCTTGATCTGTTGCGCGGGGCGCTGGTGCACTACGGGTACTGGGCGGTGGCGGCGGTGTTACTGCTGGAGAATGCGGGCGTACCGGCGCCGGGAGAAACGGTACTTCTGTTGGCGAGTTTTCTAGCTTACTCGCAGCGGGAGCTGCAACTGCCGTGGATCATCGCAGTGGGGACGGTGGCGGCCACGCTGGGAGATAACTTAGGCTACGGGATTGGGAGTTGTGGCGGGCGTCCGCTACTGGAACGCTATCGAAAATTGTTTCACATGAGTGATGCGGCAATCGCGAGAGGCGAAAGGCTTTTCCAGCGATATGGATCGATCACGATTATGTTTTCGCGGTTCGTGTTTGGCATGAGAGTGATTGCCGGGCCGATGGCCGGAATCCTGCGCATGCCGTGGAAGAGTTTTGCGGTTTTTAATTTGCTGGGTGCGGCGTTGTGGGTGACCGGGATCTCACTGGCGGGATATTTTTTTGGTGGGCGCTGGCGAATGTTGATTCATTACATGAAGCGCTTTGACCAGGTTCTGGCCGTAGTCTTCGTTTTATTTGTCGTCATCGTGTGGTGGAGAAATCGCAGGGGGCGGAGTTTGTAAGGCAGCACCTTGAGAATCAACTTATGCACCGCAGGATTCTGAGGGCGGCGGCTTATACTGTGCGGGTGCCTCGGGCGTACCGGCGTGAGTGCGGGAACGTTGGGCATTGATTTCACAGGCGGCGTCCGCGCCGAACTCGGACGAGGAGGAACAAATGAAGCGAATTGGGTTCTTGAGTTTAGTGATCCTGGCAATGCTCGTTTTAACTCTAGCCTTCTCAGCAGCGGCTAGTCCAAAGGCGCCTGCGGCTGCCGTGGCGGTAGCTCCCGCAAGTCCAGCAACCGCTGCTCCGGCTCCGGTACCTCCGCACCCGCGAGTGGAGCACGCATTAGAAGCGATGCATAGCGCCAAGGAACATATGGAGCACGCCGAGGGCGAGTTCCATGGCCACCGCGCGAAAGCAATTGAGCACCTGAATGCGGCTATCCATGAGGCTGAAGAGTGCATGCGGGAGCCGTAGATTCGGACCAATAAAAATTCAAGCGGCGTCAACAGACGCCGCTTTTTTACTTTATTGCCGCTGCGATTGCAGATTGGAGCGCCGGTGTTAAATCTCCTAAAGGTTCAGTGATTGTGGAAGGTATAGCCAACCGAGAAGCTGGCGCGGTACACATTGTCGGAGTAGAACTCTCGATTGTTCTGGATGCGATAGTAGTGGATCTCCGGGCGGATAAAAATGTGAGGGATGCGGTGCCAAACGTAGTAGCGGACACCCAAACTCACGTGCTCCATGAAATGATCGCTGCTCACGTAACAGGTGCCCGCCACTCCCGTGCAACCCGTCATTCCCGGCAGATAGAAACGGTTGGAATCAATTCCTACGCCCGCCATTAAGTCCAGGCTGAGCTTCTTGCGGATTTGCGGCTCGTAGAGCGCATTGGCATCGATAAAAATCGGGCGGTAGCTTTCGTAGCCATCGTAGCTGACCTTTTTATATTCCCAGGAAGTTTCCGCGTTGAAGCCGAGCCGATTCTTGACAAAGGCGTCGAAGCTAACGCTGGGAAAGACTCCACCTTTTTCCTGGGGAGGGATGAGCGCCTGGGACGCATTTAAGTCTTTGAAGGCTAGCAGCCTGCCGTAGCCGACGGTAATGTCCATCTGCTGGATTTGAGCCCCGGCGAAAGTGGCGAAAAACAGAACAGTACACGCGGACGCGATGCGCGCGAGCCTTCTCAAATACAGCCCCCTTTAAATTCATTCTGGATTGGAATCAATGCGCCGGAATTGTGGCGTTCGGCGCACCGGTACCCAGTAATGGTCGAATCCAAAATGTACCACCCTGGTAACTAGTTGCGCCGAAGCCAAAAATACACGATCACGCGGCAGAGTCAAAATCCTAATCGCCGCCGCCGATGGTATAGCCGATCGATGCGCCTACGCGAAATAAGTTGTCGCTACTGAAGTAGCCTCCGCTGTTGATGTTGTCGTTGTTCACGATGTGATAGTAGTGAATTTCGGGGCGGACGAAGACGTGGTGCCAGACGTAATAGCGAATACCGCCGCCGAGGTCCACCATGAAGTGATCGTTGCTGGTGTAGTTGCTGTAACCCGTATAAGGATTCCCGCCGGTGATGTAGGGCACGTAGAAGCGAGTGGCAGCGACCCCGATGCCGCCGAACAGGTCCAGGCCAACTTTCTTGCCCAGCTTGGGCTGATAGAGCGCATTGAAGTCGGTCAGGATGGGACGATAAGTTTCATAGCCAAAATAACTTGCCTGACTCGCCCTCCAGGAGGTCTCGACCATAATTCCAAAGTTACGTTTGAAGCCGACGACATCTCCGGCGATTCCAATATAGGTTCCTCCCTTTTCCGCGAGCTGCCCGGACAACAGCGAGCTCGTGCTGGGCGAGGATGAGAGCAGGGTACCGCCGAAGAACATGATGTCTCCCTGCTGGGCGGAAGCAAAGTGGCAAGAGAACAGAACGGCCACAACTGGTGCAAGAAGCGCTAGCTTTCTCAAGAGAACCTCCAATCAGTTCGTGGTAAGCGATAAGATGCGCTTACTAAATCATTCGGATGCAACAAAGTCGGACGACCCATCATAATTTCAGACGCGGTCAGGATTCAACTAGGGTGCTTGTAAAGAAACGTCAAGCGACTTAATCTGCGTTCAGCGGGTTGCAAAGACGTCAGTGCAACGTTCCACAAACCCTAGAGCGGGCAAAAAGTTGTGCCGTGCTTCCTAAGGTCTTTTGTTGTTCGGCACCACGCGAATCACTTTGAAATCAATTTTCTCAGAGTATTCGCTAGTTTACTTGGATTTCAAGGCGCCAGGAGCGCGAATATGATCGAAGGCGATTGAACCTGGTCCGAGAAAAATCAGGCCGAAGGCCAGAGCCGCGAGCGCCAGTGGGAACTCGTATCCGCCCTGCCCCATCAATCCGTTATGAAAGTGCACCATGGCGATGGCGACGGAAAGATCGATGCAGATGGCAAAAGCGGCGAAGCGGGTGAACAGGCCGATCAGCACGAGGATACCGCCAAAGAATTCGGCAAACGCGGAAAGATAGGCACTCCAGCCGGGAAGTCCGAGGCTGGTGACGAGTTGAACGTGGTGATGAAGGCCGCCGAAAACTTTGTGATATCCGTGGCCGGTCATGACGGCGCCCAGGGCCAGACGCATTACCAGGAGTGCGAGGGGTTGAAGGCGATCGAGGTAGCGCAAATGATTTCCTCCGGGAAGAATCCATAGATTACAGCAGTGGAGCGATGGAGGGAAGTTCATCGAGCCCGTGCGGGAATGGGGCTGAGCTTGAGTTTGCAAACCGGTTTTTTCGCGGATCTTATTTTCGAAACCCGCCAGTGTCGCGACTGCGGGGAGATGAGAGGGGCGGTGCGATTTGGCGCGACAGAATCTGTCGGTAGCAAGTTAAAATGTCCGGTTTTTGTAGCAAGTGAAATGTCCGGTTTCAAAGTTATGCCCTCGCCGTTTGGGTTGGGTTGATTTTGGGGATGGGGTTGCAG
>JBAVGI010000228.1:0-1536 GCA_049684755.1 Candidatus Sulfotelmatobacter sp. | reverse complement strand
CATCTAGAGGGATTCGACCGCCCTTCCCGTTAAGCTTGCCGGCACCAACTGCGACCACTTCCCCTTCTTGAGGTTTCTCTTTGGCCGTGTCGGGAATGATGATTCCACCCTTTGCCGTTTCTTTTTCTTCCAGCTTCCGCACCAAAACACGGTCATGCAGGGGCGTCACATTCGTTGTCATTTCTCAACCTCCGTTTCACGCGTTGTTAGAACTTCAAAGAACCACACCATGACTCGGAATTCAGATCAAAAGCGAAATGCCTTCAAATTGGCTTGCCGTACTGCTTCGAGGGCGTCGGCCTCCTTTTTCACGCGCGCGAGCTCGTTTTCTGGAGCGGCTTCGCGTTCCTGTCTTATCGCGTCGGCATTCACTGCCTCGGCTTGGCTATTCAGCCGCTTTGAAAACAGGACAAGCTGAAAGCTCCCGGAAAGAGAGGAGTCGGAAAGAGCCACCGAGTCTTGGGAGTCTTCCCAGAAGGCGATCGCTTCCTGTGTGTTGTCGTAGGGCCCGTTTGTTGAAGCGTTTACGGGGGCAACCGGCATCGTTGCGGCACCATATTTCGCGGAGACGGCCCTTACCAAGTCGTCCGGAGTTAACCCTCGCGTTGCCGAGCCCGAATACGTCACCACGATCTTGTAGAGCTCGCCGTTGTAGAAGGAGAACAGAATTGTTTGGACCGGATCCGCCGACGCGGAGGATTGATCAGATGGGGCTGGCCACCACGTCAGTTCCTGAATGCTAGCTGGACTCTTCTGGATTACGGTAACGTCGTCTGGCGTTGCATCCACCTGCTTTGCGACTTCGGCCAAACGCATTCCCAGCGAAAAGCTCCGGTACTTCGAAAGGTCCTGGGCCGAAAGCACAGAAGTTGAAAGCAGGACCAGAGACAGAGCGACCACCAGCTTGTGAATAATCTTCATTTGGGACCTCCTAAAAACAACTACAGGCCCGGCGTCGTTACCACGCCGACATCGCGGTCCATTCCTTCGAGACCGGGCCCCTCCCTACTCCCGAGCCCCCAAGCTTTCGCTCGAGTGGCAGTTGATTTTCTTTCGAGCGACTCCTGGGTGCGCCCGGCAGACAAAAGAACCATGGCCTCCTGAACGTGCCGGCACCGGGCGCCCACGCTCGTGTACGGCAACCCGAGGAAACGGTTGTGGACCACGCGGGTGACTTCCAGGGAATTGAACGGCTTCGACCTCGGGTTGGCCAGAATTCGCTTGATGGCCCGGCGAAGCATGGATTGCTCGTCGGTGCCGAGCGCAATTGTTCCGATTTCCCCGGCGAGGCAGAAGAAGGTCCAGCCGGCTGCGCGAACCTTCCTATCGAGTGCATACCCATTCAGATCTCGCACCAACCTCCAGCCCGGCACGTAGGACTCGCCTTCAATCTGAAGGCTTTCCGGCAGGAGTGTTCCGTCCTTGATAAGCACCGCTCCCTCACGAATCGCGTCTCGCAATTGATCTTTTCTCATGGCCATGCCCGGTCCTTAGTTGCCTGCGGACTCCTTCGATTCATTTCGTGGTGAATTTTTC
>JBAVGI010000227.1:0-2807 GCA_049684755.1 Candidatus Sulfotelmatobacter sp. | reverse complement strand
GTTTAATGCGGCTGTAGTCGAACTCATCGCACCAATCCATCGCACCAGGAGAACAAACCTATGAAACAGCTTCCCTTAATCTCATCGCCGGGAACAAGAAACGGCGACATGCTCTATCGCACACTCGGTCGCACCGGAGAGCGCGTTTCCATCATCGGCATGGGAGGTTTTCATCTCGCTCAGCGCGGTCTCACTGAAGATGAGAGCATCCGGCTGGTGCGCGCCGCCATCGATCGCGGCATCACGTTCATGGATAACAGTTGGGATTACAACGACGGCCACAGTGAATTGCGAATGGGGAAAGCCCTCAAGGATGGTTATCGTCAGAAAGTTTTTCTGATGACGAAGATTGACGGCCGAACCAAGGAACTCGCTGAAAAACAGATCGAAACCTCGTTGCAACGTTTGCAGACGGACCAGATCGACTTGATTCAACATCACGAGGTAATCCGGTTCGACGATCCCGACCGTATATTCGCGGAGGGCGGCGCCAACGAGGCCGTGCTCGAAGCGAAGAAGGTCGGCAAGATCCGCTACATCGGTTTTACCGGGCACAAAGATCCACAGATTCATCTGTACATGCTGAAAGTTGCCGCTGACCACGGCTTCCACTTCGATGCGGCACAGATGCCGCTGAACGTGATGGACGCTCACTTTCGAAGTTTCGCTCACCTGGTTTTACCTGAACTGGTTCAACAAGAGATCGGCGTGCTCGGCATGAAGTCGATGGGAGATGGCGTGATCCTTAAAAGTAAGACGGTATCGCCAGTGGAATGTCTACATTACGCGATGAGCCTTCCCACTTCGGTAGTGATTACCGGAATAGACAAGCCGGCAATTCTGGATCAGGCAATCGAGGCGGCGAAAACATTCAAGCCCATGAGTCGCAAACAAGTCGCGCAACTGTTGGCGAAGACAAAAGAGGTTGCAGCGGCCGGAAAGTATGAGTTATTCAAGACTTCGTCGCACTTCGATTCCACGGCGAAAAATCCGGATTGGCTGGGCGGTGATACGCCTGCCGTCGAACAGCTCGCCCCGCCCGCCTAGTCGTGAACTGCCGCTGCACCAATCATCGCGCCCCTTCGCGGTTATATCTCACTGCGCATGGAGGAAATCGATAATTTAGATTGGACTAAGCGGTCCGCCGTCCCCTAAAGTAGTGATTCGGCTTTAATTATCCGACGAAAGACACGCACACACGCCGCGCGATTCGCGGTTGTGTGTCTTGTCATATGCTTTAATGTTTCATGCTTCAATTAATTGTTCAGGAAAGGACGACGTGGACCCGCAGGAGTCGAATTGAATGGAGCCAGAAAGCCTGGGATTGGAAGACAAAAACAGCGAGGTGCAAGACCACGAGGTACGAGATCATGAGGTTCAGGAGTTGGATCTGACCGGACCCCAGCGCGAGGTTACTGACGTTCTCACTCTGGAGGAGATTGCCAACCTCGCTGCCGAGGAGGGGCAACCAGCCGAGACGTTGATGAACGTCGTGGCCTTGATTGCCAAGCGTTTCGATACCGACGTTTGTTCAGCGTATCTGCTGGAGCCGGATCGAGCCAATCTTGTGCTCGCCGCGACAGTCGGCCTACGGCGCGAGTGTATCGGCCAGTTGCGCATGGCGATCCATGAAGGACTCGCCGGACTGGTAGCCGAGCAAGTGCGCCCGGTCGCTGTAGAGCAAGCTCACACGCACCCGCGCTTTAAATATTTTTCGGAAGCCGGTGAAGATGAGTACCAATCGTTTCTCGGCGTTCCTCTGATCGATCGTGGAGTTTTGCAGGGCGTTCTCGTCGTGCAAACCATGGAACCCCGGCTTTTCCGCGAGAATGAAATTCACATGCTCACCGAGGCGGCGGCTCAGGTGGCGCCGGTGGTGAGCGAAGCGCGCACGCTCGATCGCTTCATCGCTCCCGCTCAGGAACGCCTGTGGACTCTGGCCCGCAATCTCTGGTGGAGTTGGGACCACGATACCGCGAGTCTGTTTCGCGATCTGGATCCGTTGCGATGGCAACAGCTGAATCAGAATCCAGTATCACTGCTGGCCGAGTTTCCCCTGGCAAGGCTCGAGAAACGGGCTGCCGAACTGGTGCTTCACAGCCGCATTAATTATGCCTACCGCCGGTTGCAGGAATATTTACACGCCGACCGCACATGGGGAACACGACATGCGGGAGTTTTAAGGCCGCGTCCAGTGGCGTATTTTTCAGCGGAGTTCGGCATCCATGAATCGCTGCCGGTTTACTCCGGCGGCCTCGGCGTGCTGGCGGGAGACCACATTAAGAGCGCCTCCGATCTCGGGATTCCCTTGGTCGGCATCGGATTGTTTTACGGCCAGGGATACTTTCGTCAGCGTTTGGATCGCAATGGATGGCAACAGGAAGAATATCTGGAGACAGACGTTACGCAACTTCCCCTGGAGGCCGCGATCGGCAAGAACGGCCGGCCTGTCGAAATCGAAATCGCTACTCGCAAAGGTTCGATACACGCCAAAGTATGGCGAGTGGCCGTCGGGCGCTGCGATCTGTTCCTGCTTGATTCCGACGTTGAAGGCAATTCGGCGGACGATCGCCAGCTGACTTCCCGCCTCTATGGCGGAAACGCGCGCACTCGAATCCGCCAGGAGTTGCTGCTCGGGGTAGGTGGCTTCCGCGCCCTGAAAGCCATGGGCATCACTCCCGGTGTACTCCACCTGAATGAGGGTCACAGCGGATTTGTCGTGCTGGAAGCGCTTCACACCCGCATGCAGGAAGAAGGCATTGCGTTCGATAGCGCCGTTTCCCGGGTTTCAAGGGAAGTAGTATTCA
>JBAVGI010000226.1:0-3871 GCA_049684755.1 Candidatus Sulfotelmatobacter sp. | reverse complement strand
GAGCGCGAGATGCTTTTGGTTTTCATGGGGAGTGAACTTCCTTGTCTGCGATCTGCTTCGAGCGGTACAGAAGTGTACTGTTCCCGGTAGACGAAAAACAAGTACCGAAAACGGCACCAGTTAGGCGCCGAGATTAAAGAGCGAGAGCTGAAATAAACAGTTGAAACCGTAACCGTTGACACCCCGGATCAGCACGAGCTGAGAACTGCCCGCATTTTTTAAGGTTTGAGCAACTCTTCCGAAAGTAAGTGGGCTTTCATGGCGAGGCTATGGCCGCGCTCCAAGTCTTCGTCGGCGACGGCGGACTTGGCTTGATCCATGAATTGTTTGATCTGAGTTACCATTTCCTGCTGGCTGGCGGTGAGCTGGCGTCCGGCGAGCTTCTTCAGGTTCTCTTCGGTTGCGGTCCTCAGTTGTTCGGTGGTGTAACGCTGCTGTGAGGCTTGCTGCTCAGATGTGCCCCGAGTCAATTCGATCGTAGGCTCGTCCGATCCTCCGTCTTTTACGACTACTTTTGGAGGAGGGCAGGGGTTTTTGGTATTGGCTGACGCGGGCGGAGCAGACTGGGCGTTGCCGGGGCCGGCAGTTCCATTTGGAGTATTGCCCGGCGGCTTCAGAGGAGCGGGAGCAGGTGAGCAGTCTGGAGTGCTGGTTTTCTTGTGATGCGGGCGTTTCTTGGCCGGAGCAGGAGAATCTTGTGGCTCCGGTGAAGTGGCGGGAGCGGGTTGAGGATTTGTGGGAGGCGCGGGTTTCGTCTGCACTGCGGGGGGATTATTTTGATCTTGAGTCGCGGATTCGCGCAGGCTCGGCGGAGATGCGAAGGCCGGACCACCTGCAGTCGAACCAGACAGGATAAAAAAAGACAGCGAAAGGATTGCGGCCAGAGTCATATTTCAATCCTAGACTTTCAATCCCAGACGGGGCGAAGACTACGTGAATCTTACGCTTTAAGCACGGTGAAGAAAACCGTGCAATGCAGGTATAGAGGCTGAAACCCAACTGATTTCGGGTCTTTATGCGGCGCCCATGCTGTTTTTCTATCTTACAATCACGTTAAAATCGGCACGTCACAATCAGGCTCTCGGCTCGGTGAGCAGATTTTCCAGGTGGATTGGTTCAGAGTCGAGTTGGGAACCGACCAGAGGCAGGCGGAATCGGAATGTCGTCCCTTTGCCTTCCTGCGATTCGAATTCTACCGAGCCGTGATGCCAGTCCAGAATCTGGTAGGTTTGCGCCAGACCGATGCCATTGCCATCTTTTTTTGTGGTGAAGTAAAGCTCGAAAATCTTTTCGTGCATATCCTGCGCGATGCCGATGCCGCGGTCGCTGATCTCGGCCACCACCCCATTGCCCTCACGACGCGCCGAGATGATAAGTGGACCGCCATCGGGCATGGCTTGCACTCCGTTAAGGACTACATTGAGCAGCGCCTGCTTCATTAGATCGAGATCGGCATTCACAAGAAGCGGTTCGCCGGGCATGCGGCGCCTGATCTCGACGTTGTGTTGACCAGCATCGGGAGCGGCGAGCAGAGCGACTTCGTCGAGCAGACGGCGGAGGTCCACTTCGACCAGATGTAATTCGCGGGTACGCATGAAGTCGACCAGGGTTTGCACGACGCGATCGAGCCGCTGAATCTCGCTACCGATGATGTCCATGTGCCGGCGAGTGTCGGGATCCAGTTGCGACAATTTGTTCTGCAAGAGTTCGAAGTGAAGAACGATGGCATTGATAGGATTTTTTACTTCGTGGGCGACACCGCCGGTAACGCGGCCGCTGGCAGAGAGGCGGCGTGACATCTCGATCTCGTCGCCGATACGACGAACGGATTCAGCGTCGCGCATGATGAGCAGAGCGCCGATCTGCGTGCCTTTTTCCTGAACGAAATCCATGGAGACTTGAACCCGGCGACCGCCGGCGGCACTGAACTCGCGTTGCGAGAGCGGACGCTTGCGCTCGAACGCGTCAAGCACCATGGGGCCGAGGAAGGAATCAGCAGAAAAGATTTCATTCGCGGTTCGTCCCAGCAACTCTCCGCGCGGGCGGCCGAGAAACCGTTCCACGGGAGCGCTCACGAGAACAACACGGGAGTCACGGGTGAAGAGCATCAAGCCGTCTTGCAGCTTGGACATGAGCTGGTCTACGTTGTCTTTCAATGCGGAGAATATTTCTTTGGTGTCGCGGATCTGGCGTCCCAGGTTTGCAATCTTCAGCGTGACCAAGCCGAATTCATCGTGTTCCGACTCATTGCCGGAGAGGTCTTCGCTTGTCCCTAAGCTGACGTTGTCGAGGTTGCGGCTGATCTTCTTCAACGGGCCCAAGGCCAAGTTGGAGATCATCGCGGCAAGCAGGAGCGAAGCGAAGATGGATGCGATCGAGAAATACAGAGCGTGCATGAGGCGGGGCGTGAGTTCGTTCCGCAGAAAAACCGTGGAGACGCCGATGCGGATCGTGCCGAAAGGTTCTCCGTTGAGTTGCAGAGGATAACTCACGTCATAAACTGCCGCGGGCCTGTAGACAAGACGAAGTTGCTCGCGAAAGCGCGCAGTGGTAACGCTGTGAAAGTCCGGTCTTTGCGGAATCGGCTTACCCACCAGTTGGGCATTGGAGTGGAGCAATGCTTTTCCGTTGGTATCAGCTACAGATGCGTCATAAATGTACGGCCACAGCGCCGTATCTGACTCAAGGTTATTCAACAGATTGGTATCCATTGGCAGATACTCGGCGAGGGCACGGCGTACTGCCACGGGGTCATCCGTATCGATGCGGGTGCTGCTCAGGTCAGGCAGATCGTTCTCGGCGAAGTAAGCCAGTTGCTGGGTCAGGCGGTCCGCGCTTTCATAGGTGCTGTTGATGCGCTGGCGAAGAATCTGCGAGATGTAAAGATAGGAAAATGCCGCCACCATCACGGTAACCATGAAGGTGATGGCGAAAACGATGATGGCTTTACGTCGCATGCCGAAGGTAGAAGATCGAGAGCTGGCGCAAAAAATATCCAGGATGCTGCGAAATTATTGCGCTTCTTCTTTGGCGGCGTCTGCGTCCGCCGTGTTACCACCGTACTCCTTAAGCTTATTATGCAGGGTTTTCAGGCTAATACCCAGAATTTCCGCAGCTTTGGTTTTGTTGTTGCTGGTGGACTCCAGAGTTTTAAGGATGAGCATTTTTTCTGCCTCGCCCACGGTGGTGCCAACTCCGAGACGAATCGCATCAGGATCGTTGGCACCGGTGCGCTGAATGGCGTGTCCAAATCCGGGCGGCAGATGTTTGGTTTCGATCATACCGCTGTCGCAGACAATCACGGCGCGTTCGATTGTGTTGCGCAATTCGCGGACATTTCCCGGCCAGGTGTAGTTGTTGAACAGATTCATCACGGCTTCACTGACGGCGCCCACCTTGCGGCCATGCTTGGTGCTCATCTCGGAGACCAGAAGCTGGACCAGATCGGCGATGTCTTCCTTGTGCTCGCGCAGGGGCGGCATATGGATATTGAAAACGTTGAGGCGGTAATAAAGGTCGCTGCGTAACTCACCGGAAGCGACTGCGTCGTCGGGAGTTTTGTTGGTGGCAGCGAGGACGCGGACGTCGACTGAGGTTTCTACCTTGCTTCCCAGGCGGCGCAGTTTGTGGTCTTCGAGAACGCGCAGCAGCTTCGCCTGCGTGCCCACTGGCATCTCGCCGATTTCGTCGAGCAGGATGGTACCCCCTTCGGCCAGCTCGAAGCACCCAGTGCGGCGTTCCAAGGCGCCGGTGAAAGCGCCTTTTTCGTGGCCGAAGATTTCGCTCTCGATCAAGGTTTCGGGAATCGCGGCGCAATTGATGGCGACAAACGGCCGTTCGCGACGCGGACTGAGTTGATGGATGGTGCGAG
>JBAVGI010000225.1:0-1767 GCA_049684755.1 Candidatus Sulfotelmatobacter sp. | reverse complement strand
AATTCTACTCTCACTGCTCAAGGACGTAGGCATCGACTTCAATCTCGAGCAGAATTTCTGGCGAGATCAAAGCGCTCACCTGCACCATCGTGGCCGCGGGACGAACCTCCGAGAAAAACTCGGCATGCGCTTTGCCAACCTTCTCCCATTCGGCGATATTCGTCACGTAGGTTCGCGTGCGCACCACGTCCTTCATGCTGGCTCCAGCCTTGTGCAACGCGCTCTCAATGTTCTTCATGATCTGCACGGCTTGAGCATAGACGTCGCCCAGGCCCACGATTTTGCCGTCCGCCCCGGTTGCCGTTGTGCCCGAAACATGCACGTGAGGGCCAATTCTGACCGCACGAGAGTAACCGACGATCGGCTCCCACGGTGCGCCGCTCGAGATGTTCGTTCGTTTCATTGTGATTGGTTTCCTCCTTAGACGATTCATTCTACCGTTCTAAGGCGATGGTATTAGCAGCCAACACCTGCGTGTGCCAGCAGAAATAGGGTGGCAAACTCTAGCGCGCCAGTGTCCTCTAACCATTGATGAAAAGAATGCGCCCGATACACAAAAGTCATTTGCTTTTGCGCCGCGATTGGGGTAACTAGTTACTTAACACTGCGAGGGAGTGGGCTTGTAACGGGATTTACAAGGGGGGAACAGATGATTCCGGAATCGCATCCACTGCGTCAGCTTTTCCAGGAGTTGGTGGGGCGCCACTATGCCGAGGAGATCGGTATCCGTGATCCGCAGGTCGTGGCTTATGTCTCGCACTTGCTCACCGAGTTCTGTGAAGCCGATCAGTTGTTCAAGATCCACGACGCGGCCGACCGGCCGCTGAACGACCTGGGCGAAATGATGTTGGAATCTGACCCCATCTACGGACCTGCGCCTTCCTTCGATCGTGAGCGCCAGGTGCGCAAGCACATCGGCGACTACGCCCTGTTCTTCGCGGGGATGTTCCCCGAAAGCATCAACCATTTCCGGCTGCGCCACCAGCGCCTGGAGAATTTTGTGGAGTGGGTGAAAGCCGGGAAGGAAAGCTATTACATTGTGTCGAAGTTCGAGCACTTCGAATACGCCAAAGTGGCGCCGCTCTTCGCGAATCTTTCACGAGAGTTTGAAGGCTGTGTTTACGGCCTTAATATGGTGAAAAACGACTTGCAGGAGATGCAGCATCCCATCGCGCGGCGTGCGAACGAATTGCTGATGTAGGCTCCGGCTTCATTTCTCGTTCAAGTCCGGCCGCCCGCCGATGCGGTAAAAACTAAGCGTGCTGTTTCCCTGCACCAGCTTGCGCACCCTTCGCAGCGATTCAAATTCAGGTCCTAAATCGAACTTCTTTTCGTGTTCCGCGATCACCAGAGACATAGCCCAAACCAGCGAAGAATCGGCCAAGGCAGTCAACGTACTCTCGTAGGCTTCGCGCATCCGATAAGGCGGATCGAGGAATACAACATCGGCAGTGACGTGTTCGCGCTGCAGATGCCAAAGGACTCCGGAAAGATCTTCGCGCAGAATTCGATAGCCTTCCGTGATTTTCAGGCTCTGGAGATTCTGCTCGATCACTTTGACCGCGAAGGCCGAAGTCTCTACGAAGAAAACTTGCTTGGCGCCACGGCTGAGCGCTTCGATTCCCACTGCTCCGGTGCCAGCAAATAAATCCAACCATACCGTACCCGCGAGCGCCGCAGGATTGCCCGCCGTGAGCACATTGAACAGCGTCTCGCGCAGGCGGTCGGAGGTAGGCCGGGTATCCTTGCCATGCAACGCCCGCAGAA
>JBAVGI010000224.1:0-2084 GCA_049684755.1 Candidatus Sulfotelmatobacter sp. | reverse complement strand
GGCCTCTTCGGCGGCCTGGTCATCACGCGCCGCGGCATGGCGCGGCCTGACGGCACGCCCAAGGATGTGGACGAGGGATTCGTCACCATTTACATCGCCATCAACGAGAACGAGAGCTGGTATCTCGACGACAACATCAAGGCGCACATTCCCGATCCTTCAAAACTCAATCGCTACGAGTCCAAGCCGCCCACCGCGGACGGCATCCTGGGGACGATCGCGGGCACAGGGTTCTTTGAAACCAACATCAAGTGGTCCATCAACGGGTACATCTACGGCAACGGGCCCATGATGGTGATGAAGAAGGACGATCATGTGCGCTGGTACGTGGCCACTCTCGGCGACTTCTTCAACGGACATACGCCACACTGGCATGGCAACACCGTGCTGGTGGGCGGCCAACGGACCGATGTATTGAACATCGCATCCGCGCAGATGATCACGGCCGACATGGTGCCCGATGCCGTCGGCATATGGCTCTATCACTGCCACATCAGCGACCACATGCTGGCCGGCATGATGGCGCGCTACCAGGTGCTCGACCGATAGCGAGCCTGCGAAGTGCGAGAAAGGCGCTGCGCCAGACGCAAGCCTGGGGCCATTTTCGGACGCCGCCAACCGCGGGCTAGGATCGAACGATCTTCCCGCCGCCGGTCGTGCGTGGAGCGCTGTAGCTCCGCGTGGCTTGCTGTGGGCTCGGATTGTTGACCTTCGAGGAACGGCCAACTTCGCGCATGCGCCTGTGGGCTTCTATCCAGGACGGAACCTCGGTCTCAGGCTGGGTCCAGTGCGCAACGGCTGCCTCATCGCACCATTCCAACAGATGCGGCATGGCTTTCTTATGCGCCCCCGAGGCCATGAACTGCCGCATGCTCTCCTCGCTGTCCCACACTGTCATGGTCCAGAAGGTCCAGCTTCGATCAGGCAGGAGTGCGCCGCTCTGAAATCCGTTTGCGCGCTTTATCTGCCTCAGCGACCGCCAGGTGTGAAGCGCGAAGAACGGAAGAAATCGAATGGAGCGGATTCTGAGGCGCGTCAAACTAACGAATGCCATTTTCTCCTTCGACTGAAGAATTCCAGTGTAGCCCGGACCTTCTCGTACTCAATCGGGCAAGTGCCGTTTACAACCAGCCGACCCCTGCTCCAGCGGCGGCGAAAATCCGGAGCCGGTGGTCTCTGAAACGGACCTTTACGGCAAGTGACGAAATGAGCGAACGAAACGTTAGAAACAAAAGGGTTGTGGGGCACAAATTGCGCGTAATTTGACGGTATTTTTCGCTGCTTTCGAGATAGATTTGTTGATTCTAAAGGAGTTAATTGGCGAAGATTTGGCGAAATGCTTAGAATATTTTCTTAAATAAAATCTCTTGAGGGAAACAAAGGAGTTAGAAGCCAGCGGGGTTAGCGGATTTAGAGGGGTAAGCGGAGCTAGCGCGGACCCTGGAGAGACGCCGGCGGACGGTGGTTGGTGGCCGGTGACCGGCGGTCGGTGGCTGTTCTGTTTGCGGATCATGGAACGAGTATGCGCCAGAAGGGCATAATGATCGGCAAACTTGGTGGAAAAAGTTAAGGAGTGAATAAGTGAATGCGAGTGAATGAGTTAGAGGGTTCTTGAGGCGGCGAATTTGCGTGGGCGGGGCTTGACAGCGGGTGAGTCCAGGGAAAAATCGGCGGCTCCCCTTGGAGCCTGGTCGATTGCGCAATCACCACGAGCCGACTTTCCGATACAAGTCTGCGGTCGACGAGCGGATCGGCGATTTGGCACTCGTCCAGGCGCGTCCCCCAAGAAGAGTGTTTACTCGCCAAGAATCAAGGGCACATAGCTTCGAGCATCTTGCAGCAATTCCTCGCGAGTGATACCAACCTTGGCGCGAAGCTGCAAACCCTGAACCAAGTCAACGAGCAAACGGCCCCGCACCCTGGCAGAGGGTGTGCGAGCCAGGCGGCCCGCCTTTACCTCCCGCTCGAAACGTTTCGCGAAAATATCAGCGGATCCGGTCAGGCCCTTCTTGAGCCGGGAACGGATCTCCGTTACCCGCTCCGACTGTCCCAGCGCAGCAGCGGCCATCATGCAGCCGCTGCGA
>JBAVGI010000223.1:0-2208 GCA_049684755.1 Candidatus Sulfotelmatobacter sp. | reverse complement strand
GAATGGATCTCTCGACTGTCACCCAAGCCCAACTGGATGCTGTGGCCAAGAAGCTGAATACCCGACCTCGGGAGACTCTACAATGGAAGACTCCGGCCTATGTTCTCGAAACTAGTGTTTCGACGACCCATTGAGCCCAAGTTACGGAATATTCCGACCGGTATAGAACGTTACCGATGTGACCGGTACGTACCGGATTTCAATGGTCGGGGTGACAGGATTTGAACCTGCGACACCTACGTCCCGAAGACTTCGCTGGAATACTGGTTCTCGGTCATTGGGGGGACTTCCTGGTCTCGACGCCCAGGACACGCAGGTCGCGCAGAGCCGAGAAGTTACGATCGTGCGTGACCAGCGCATCGGCACCGATTGCCAGCGCACTCGCCGCTTGGACCGCATCCGCCAGCTTCAACTTGCAAGCGGCGCGAAGCCGAGCCGCACTTTCTGCAATTTCCGCATCCAAGTCGACGACGAACCACGATTTGAGCGTGGCTCGGTAGCGTTCGGCGAGGACTTCGTCGTGAGCGCTCAAGGGCCCGGTAAGCACCTCGGCGAGTGTCACGGTGGTAACCGCAAGACGCACGAGCCCTTCTTCGTGCCCCTCGAATATCGGCCTGAATCGCGCGGCGAGCTCCGGCTGGTCCTCGAGCACGTAAATAATCGGGGCGGAGTCAATCAGAAGAAGAGCGTTCTCCGGCAGCCCCTCGAGGCTTACCGGCTCCATTCGTCTCTCAGCCGACGCAGGGTCGCCTGGCTATCGCGGCCGTACAACCCGCGTCCGCTGCCGGCAAGGGGTAGCAGTGAGCGCTGCGCGTGGGCTTCTCCCAATGCGGAGACCGGCGCCAATACGGCAACCGGCCGCCCATGGCGGGTAATGATCGTCTGGCGACCTTGCTGTGCGGCCGTCAGCAGCTCCGGTAATTGACTACGCGCCTCTTCGGCGCCTTTTCGGATAGGCTTCGTCATGATGTGCTCCTGACCAACGGAGCGTACAGACTGTACGGTATGCTGTCAACCGGAAGCGGACTGTGGTTCGCAAAAACTCGATCCACGGGCCTGGAGGGATTCATACCGTGATCATGGCATGATTGGCGAGTGGGTAGCGCGATCGCCATCGTCGTGGGAGTGTTATCGGATCTTATCGGCTTGATTGGCCTTCAGTTTCGTCGTCGCAGGGCCCTCGAGGCCGAGGTTCTGTTCTTGCGGAGGCAGCTGGCGCTGTATGTGGAGCGGCGCGTGAAGCCTCGCCGGGTCGATGCGGCAACGCGGGTGAGCTTGGCACTGCTGTCGCGGCTGTTCTATTGGCGTACAGCGCTGATCGTGGTGCGACCGGAATCGACGATCCGCTGGCACAGGATGGGCTGGAAATTGTTCTGGCGGCTGAAATCCCGACCCGGCCGGCCGTCGATTCCTTCGACGATTCAAGCCCTGATTCGCCGAATCGCGACCGAGAATCCATTGTGGGGACAGGAGCGCATCGCTAACGAGCTGCTTCTGAAGCTTGGGATTCGGATCTCACCCCGGACAGTGAGGAAGTACCTGCCACAGCGGCCCCGAGGTCGGCCGAGAGGTGATCTGCGCTGGTCGACCTTCCTACGCCTGCACAAGCGGGGACTCATTGCCTGTGACTTCTTCGTTACCGTCACCGCGCGGTTTCGCCTCCTGTATGTGTTCGTTGTCATCGAGCACGACAGCCGCCGCCTTGTCCATCTCAATGTCACCGCGCATCCGACCGCGGCTTGGACACTGCAACAGCTGCGAGAGGCGGTGGGATATCAGGGTCTCTACAAATTCCTGCTTCACGATCGCGACAGCATTTTCGCGAGCCACCTCGACGAGTCGATCCGGAAATTGGGAGTCCAGGTGCTGAAATCGCCGCCCCGGTGCCCGAAGGGTAATGCGATCTGTGAACGCGTGATCGGTACGATTCGCCGGGAGTGCCTGGATTGGCTCATTCCATTGTCGGAGTCGCATTTGCGGTCGATCCTGAAGGCATGGACTACCCCATTACAATGGTGGACGCCCGCACATGGCGCTCGAACCGGGCGTACCAGACCCTCCAGCGGCACCGCCTCAAGACCTGGATCGGAAATCACGCCATGGTTTACCCCAGGGCGTCGCGATCCGTGCCAAACCTGTGCTGGATGGACTGCATCATGAATATTCTCTGGCGCCCCTGACTGCGTAGCGGAGTTTTTGCGGACGACA
>JBAVGI010000222.1:0-1610 GCA_049684755.1 Candidatus Sulfotelmatobacter sp. | reverse complement strand
CTTCCCGGAATCAGTATCTCCGGCCAGGGCACTCACAATGTCGTGTATGTTGCGACTATGCACGAGAGCGTGTATGCCTTCGATGCCGATAGCGGCAGCGCGTCGCCTTTATGGATGACGAGCCTATTGAGCTATAGCCCCGCTGGAGCCACTAGCGTTCCGGCAGCGGCGGTGAAGAAAGATGCCGGAACCACCGGTTGGACTGAGCTGGGCATCATCTCGACTCCGCTCATCGATTCCGCGACCAACACTCTGTACGCGGTCGCCGAAACCTACGAGAGCGGAAAGGTTGTACATCGGCTGCACGCACTGGACGTCACCACCGGGCTGGAAAAGTTCGGCGGCCCGGCGACCATAGCCGCAACCTACACCCTGAACGGGGTCACCACCACGTTTACCGATCTTTACCAGATGAATCGTCCGGCATTGCTCATGGCCAATGGCCACATCTATATTGCTTTCGGCTCCAACTCAAACAATGCCACCCCCTGCCAGGGATGGATTTTGTCTTATAACTCCGGAACACTGCGGCAGGAAGGCGCATATACCGTCGAGCCTGGCAAGGTTTTGGCGTCCATATGGCAAAAAGGTGCCGGACTTTCCGCCGACTCCGCTGGGAATATTTACGGAGAAACCGGAGAGGGGCCCTACGTGCCCGGCACGAACCTTTCCAGCAGCGTGCAGAAAGTCAGCCAGACCGGGACCACACTTACCCTGGCGGACTGGTTCACTCCCTATAACCAGAATTATCTTTCCGAGAATGATTTGGATCTGGACGACGGCATTCTGATCCTGCCGGACCAGCCCGGCCCCTATCCTCATGAACTGATCACCGCGGGCAAAGAGGGGACAATCTACGTGCTGAACCGGGATAATATGGGTCAGTACTGTTCCAGTTGTACCACCGCGGACACACAAATCGTGCAGGAACTGCCGCAAGCCGCTCCGTACAGCGGCATACCCGTTTATTGGAACAACACGGTTTATTTTACGGCTCAGCACAGCCCGGCTTTCGCTTACACGCTTAGTAATGGGACATTGGTGTCTCCGCCTTCCGTAAAGTCCATCCTTCTGAGTGGCGGAGGTCACGCGATCATCACGGCGAATGGAACGTCCGACGGGATCCTCTGGACGATGAATGGAAGCAACTTGTACGCCTTCGACGCCGGCTCACTCAAAACTCTTTATTATTCCAACCAGGCTGTGGGCGGTCGCGACACACTTCCGCCCCTGCCTCATTTTGTAAGCCCTATCGCCGCCGACGGCAAGGTTTTCATCGGAACTCAGAACAGCGTCGTAATCTTTGGATTATTCCCGACTCTGTCGCCGACCGGGGGTAATGGGCAGTCGGCAACCGTTGCGTCGACCCTCCCGATTCCTTTAAAAGTTCAAGCGCTCAATCCTTACACGCAGGATACTTTTCCCGGAATAAGCGTAACGTTCTCCGATGGTGGCAAGGGTGGTATTTTCAATCCTCCCACAGCGGTGACCGACTCATCCGGTTCTGCATCGACGTCTTACACCCTGCCCGCGAAAGTTGGCACCTACACCCTGACTGCCTCAGCGACCGGTTACCCGGCCGGGCTCTTTACGGAAACGGCGCTTCCCGC
>JBAVGI010000221.1:0-45862 GCA_049684755.1 Candidatus Sulfotelmatobacter sp. | reverse complement strand
TGTTGAACCACATTAAAAGTGTCCCCCTGAAACCATAATAGAAGTGTCCCCATTAGAGTTCCTCGGTCGAGGAGGAACGGAGATTGGGGAGAACGGGATTGAGCAGGAAAGAGCTAAGTCGAGTGGAGGTCATGGGTCGGGTGAAGGCGCGGAGTTTGCGATTGCGCGAAGCTGCCGAGATGCTGGAGTTGAGTTATCGGCAGACGAAGCGGGTCTGGGCACGGTACCGGGACAAAGGAGCGAAAGCACTGCAGCATGGGAACTGCGGGCGAGTATCGAACCGGGCCTATACGGCTAAGTTTCGAGCGGCGGTGTTGAAGCAGGTGCAAGCCCGCTATGAGGATTTCGGTCCGACGCTGGCGGCGGAGCATCTAGCAAGCGACGACGGCATCGAGGTGCATGCCGAGACGCTGCGGCGGTGGTTGAAGGAGACGGGACTGTGGCGGAGGCAACGGCGGCGGAAACCGTATCGGCAGCGGCGGGAAGCGAAGGCGCACTTTGGCGAGTTAGTGCAGTTGGACGGCAGCTTTCATGAGTGGCTGGAAGGACGCGGGCCGCGCGGCTGTCTGATGCACATGGTCGATGATGCGACGACAAAAGCGCTGGGATGTTTTTCCGAAGAGGAAACGATCTGGGCAGCGGCGGGCGTGTTGCGGCGCTGGATCGAACGCTACGGCGTGCCGCAGGCCTTGTACACGGACTGGAAGAACGTCTACGTGCGGCCGCCGAATGCCGAAGAGCGGGAGCGTGGAGAACCGGCGGTGACGCAGTTTGGGCGGATGTGCGCGAAACTGGGCATCCGGATTATCGCCGCCAGTTCGCCGCAAGCGAAAGGACGCGTGGAGCGGGCCCATGGCACCCATCAGGATCGGCTGGTGAAGAAACTGCGGCTGGCCGGGATCGCGGACTACGAGCAGGCCAACGCGTATCTGGAGAAGCGGTATCTCGCGGAGCACAACCAGCGTTACGCGCACGCGGCGGTGGCCCAAGCCGATTATCACCGGAGACGGCCGACGGCGCGCCAACTGGATGAAGTCTTCTGGCTGGAAGAGGAACGAGTGGTGAGTGAGGACTGGGTGGTGCGCTACAACAACCGGCTGCTGCAACTGGAACGGCAAAGCCGGCACTGGGCGCCGGCCAAGAGCCGGGTGCTCGTAAGGGAAAACGAAGCGGGCGAAGTTGCCATTCACTATCGCCATCAGCGTGTGGGCTTCCGCGAGTTGAAAGCCTCTACAGCGCTGAGCGAGGAAAGGGGCGCTGCCCCTTCCCCCGCGCCCCCATCCCCGATCTTACGCCGCAGCCTTCCTCCCCCTTCGAATCATCCCTGGAGACTAGGCTTTCAGCAGAGAAACATGCTCAACGTTTCCGCAGCTACGTGAAATCACAACCAGGGGACGTTTCTATTGTGCTTACGACGGGGACATTTCTATTGTGGTATGACATGGGTTCGGGCGCTCGCTTGACTTGGCTATCCATCAGATGTTTAAGTAGTTGTTTGTTTTCCGCCAGTTCCTAAATGACATGTCAGCAGCGGGCGGCTTCGCCGGCGCCAGGTGAGAATTCGTGCGCCGTTTACTCTCTCCATTTATGATCGGTAGACACCGGAGGAAAAGCGTAATGGGAAATGGCTGTGAAGTGTCGGGAAAAAGCTTGTCGGCGAGCGCGGAAAGCCGCTTGAAATGGACCCGCGTTATGGGCGCGGCGGTGCTTCTGTTGCTCGTGGCGGGCGTGATGCTTGGCTCGGGATCAAGGCGCTACACCCAGAAGGCGATCACTCCGGCCTCCGGCTTTCCCGTCCCGGCCATTCTCGGCAAAGCTCCATTGAATTCGAACCCTGTGAATTCAAACGCGGTGAAGTCGAAGCCGGATGCTCGCGCGCTGCTTAGCCAACTTCCGCTGATCTTCGAGCCCAACCAGGGGCAAACCGATTCGAACGTGAAATTCGTATCGCGGGGAGCGGGTTACAGTCTGTTTCTGGATTCAACCGGAGCGGTTCTGGCGATGCGGACGGCGCAGCCGGCAGCAGCAGGCCTACGGGCGGCGTCGCGAAATGTCGGTGAAAACGGGCCAAGCATGGAATCCGTTCGCATGACGCTGGTGGGAAGTAATCCAACGGCAGCGGTCGCTGGAAGTGACCAGCTTCCCGGCAAAAGCAATTACTTTATCGGTAACGATCCCAAAAAGTGGCACACCGGCGTTCCCCAATTTGCTGGCGTTCGCTACCAGAGTGTTTATCCGGGAATCGATCTGGTTTTCTATGGAAGCCAGGGCCGTCTGGAATACGATTTCAAGGTTGCGCCCGGCGCCGATCCGTCTCAAGCCGAATTGCAGTTCGATGGCGCGACGAAACTCGAGTTGAGCCACGGAGATTTGATTCTTAAAGGAACAGGCGGCAGCGTAAGGTTTAATGCTCCGCGCATTTATCAGAGCATTGCTGGCCGCCAGCAGACGGTCGATGGACGATTCGTGCTGCGTGCAGCGAATCGCGTAGGTTTCGAAATCGGCGCTTATGATCGCGGCCGAGAACTGGTGATCGACCCGACCATCAGTTACTCCACCTACTTCGGCGGCAGCGGGAGTGAGACTTATCCTTCCATTGCTGTCAACGGCGATGGCTTTATCTATCTGGCGGGGTCGACGACTTCAACCGACCTTCCGGTGGCTTCGTCGCCTGTGACTCCGTATCAATCTACCCTCAAGGGCGCGCAGAATATTTTCATCCTGAAGCTGGACCCGACGGCTGGCACGTCGGGAATTCTTTATCTTACTTATCTCGGCGGAAGCGGCACCGATATCAGCGCGGGACTTGCGGTGGATACGGCCGGAACGGCGTATGTGACCGGTACCACCACTTCGACGAATTTTCCCACGTCCGCGGCTGGCTATCAGACCACGCCGCTGGCGGGCACCGCCTGCACGCCTTTGATCCCCAGCATTTCGGCGCCGTGCCACGTTTTCGTGAGCGCGTTGAGCGGACTTGATTCCACGGGTGTAACCCAATTGAAGTATTCTACCTATCTTTCTGGAAACGGTTCGGAATCTGCCACCGCGGCGGCGACCGACAATAACGGTGATGTGTTTGTAACCGGGACGACGACGTCGACCGTCCAGAAGACCGGCTTTCCCTCGACCCTATTTCCTCCCGCGTATCAGCAAGCGTCGCAGGGTAGCATTCAGTTTTTTGTGACCGAGGTAAACACGAATGCCACGGGATTACCGAGCATCGCGTACTCCACCTACTTCGGGGGCAGCAATGGTTCGATTGCAGTGGGCGGCGGCATCGCAGTTGACACTACAGGCAACGTCTACTTCAGCGGCACCACTAATTTCTACAACAGTGGTGAGGGTCCGAACGGTGGCGTGCTGAATTCAAGCGATTTTCCGATATTGAATGCTTACCAGCCTTGCCTGAATACGCCACCGCCAACCACGATTCTGCCGCCGGTGACGTGCCCAGCCGTGACCACAACTCCGGAGTTGAGCGACGCTTTCATGGCCAAGCTGAACGTAGTGAATGCCCAGACTGGCGGCACGCAATTAATATTTTCGACTTACCTCGGGGGCAGCGACAGCGATTCTTCAACCGGGCTCACCATTGATTCCGGAGCTGCAAGCATCTACCTCACCGGGTCGACCAATTCTCCCGATTTCGTTGTTCCTGTTGGGGCCGGGCAATTTCAACCCTGCCTGAATGCTCCGACCGCGGTACTGCCCTGTTCCACAACGCCTGACACTACGCATACGGATGCGTACGTAGCGAGGTTTGCGAACGAAACCGAATCCAGCACCAACACCAGCGTTGGCGTGCCGCTCAGTTATTTTTCCTATCTCGGCGGATCTTTGAACGATAGCGGGTTGGCTATCGCGGTCGATACGGCAGGAGGAGCGTTGGTTACGGGCGCAACCACTTCGATCGATTTTCCGGCTTCGGTAGGAGCCATTCAGACGCACCTCGCCGGAACACAGAACGCCTTCTTCGCCCACATTGATACTACGATCAGTACGGGCCAAAATGCAGTGGGATCTTACGCAACCTACTTCGGTGGCAACGCTACGGATCGCGGCACCAGCATTACCGTCGACCCCTCTCTAAACTCTTATCTTGCGGGAGATACGAATTCGACGAACTTGCAAGTGCAAGGTCCAGAGCAGAACTGCCTGGATACTCCAGTGAATCCCGCGCTAGGAACGCCATGTCCCACGATCACCGCTCCGGCGCCGACTGACGCGTTCGCTGTGCGGTTGCAAACTGCAACTGATCTGTGCATCCGCTGCGTAGTCCCGATTCTTTCTCCGCTATCGGGACTGATAAGTGCCGGCAACCAAATGACCATCACGTTTACCGTTATCAACGAGGGACCTGATTTGGCCACGAATGTCACGGTGACGGGTCAGCTTTCAACAGGTATAACGGCTGTCTTTAACAGCGCTACGGCGGCGTCTGGCACTTGCAGTGTTCCCACCGGCGCTAACGTGGTGTGCACCATTCCGGCGCTGCAATCGGGTTCCACGACGACCGTCGCCATGGTGGTCACGCCAAGCACGGCGGGCGGAGGTTCGATCTTAGCCACGGTCACTAACAGCAATGACACGAATCCCAGTAACACCGCGACCGCTTCCTTCACGGCGACGGATTTTTCGATCTCCATTCTTCCATCCAGCCAGACTGTGGTGGCCGGTAACACAGCGACCTACTCTGTATTCGTGAGTCCCTCCGAAACCTTTGGAGCGAATGTTTCTCTTAGTTGCTCCTCCCTCCCGGCTGGGGCGAGTTGCGGGTTCACTCCCAGCACGCTCACGTTTAACGGTCCCGGTCAGCAGTCCAGTACGCTGAACGTAACCACCACGGTGCGGCCGATCAGCACGATCACCTCTGCGAGGTGGAGTAGTCCGTTTTATGCCTTGTGGCTGATGGTGCCGGGCGCTACCCTGTTTGGGCTGGGCAGCGGCAAAAGGAGACGGAGCCGGCTGCTGGGATTCTTCCTGCTGTGGACGGTATTCTCGTTCATCGTCCTCTTACCGGCTTGTACCCAAGTTAAGGAGCAGCCTACGATCACCGGAACACCCGCAGGGTCTTATCCACTGCAGGTGACGGCAACTTCGGGCTCGTTCACCAAGAGCGCGGGATTCAGTCTGACTGTGCAGTAGGCGCAGGGCAGATGCGGAAGATGGTTGCAGGCGAGCTTAGGCGCCGGCAGAAAGCTTGTGATGGCTCTTGGCTTCGGCGATGCCGTACTGGCGGATTTTGTAGAGCAGAGCTTTATAGCTGATCTGCAGTAGTCCGGCTGCCTGTTTGCGATTCCAGTTGGTTTGTTCGAGCGCCTGGCGGATGGCTTCGCCTTCGGCTTCGTCTTTCGCCGTGCGGGCGAGTGATTTTAATCCTCCACTGGATTCTCCACTCCGGCTGCCGGAATCCGCATGTGCCCCGCCGCCGTTGCCATCGTTGCGCGGCTGCAATTCGGCCGCCGCCAGGTTTTCGTCCCCAAGGATCAAATAGCGCTTCAAGAAATTGTTGAGTTCCCGCAGATTGCCGGGCCAGCTATGCCTTTGACAGGCTTCCAGCAGTGGCGGTGAAAGTGGAAGCTGGGGCCGCGCATATTGTTCCGCCATGCGAGTCATGAAATGTTTGAGCAGAATTGGAATCTCCTCCTTGCGCTCGCGCAATGGCGGCAATTGCAGAGTAAAGGCATTCAGACGGTAGTAAAGATCTTCGCGCAGGCGCTTGGTCGCCAAAGCCTGAGGAATATCGATGTTAGTGGCTGCCAGGATGCGCACGTCAACCTTGATGATGGAACGGCTACCCAGCCGGGAGAATTGCTGGTCCTGCAGCACGTGCAAGAGTTTGGCTTGCAGTGCGGGCGGCATTTCGCCGATTTCATCAAGCAGGATAGTGCCCTTGTTGCACAGTTCGAACTTGCCCGGCTTGGCATGCGTGGCTCCGGTAAATGCGCCGGGCTCGTAGCCGAATAATTCACTTTCGAGCAGATCGGCGGGAACCGCCGCGCAATTTACTTTCAGAAAAGTACGATGGGCGCGCCGTGAGAGTTTGTGGATCAGACGGGCCAGCACCTCCTTGCCGGTGCCGCTCTCGCCCAGCAGTAACACCGGAATATCCACGTGCGCTACCAAGGCGGCTTGCGAGCGAATTTTTCGCATCGCAGGGCTGGCTGCGATGAAGAATACGTCGTCGGCGACTTCCTCGACTTCGCCTCCCACCGGAGTTTTGCCCAGACCGAGACACTGGTCGATTACCGCATCCAGTTCCGCCTTCTGAAACGGCTTGGTGAGATAGTCATGCGCTCCCAGCCGCATGGCCTGCACAACTTTCTTCGTATCGTTGACACAGGAAAGCATCACTACCTTGGCTGAGGGCCGCTTCTGGCGCAGTTGCTCAAGGGTTTCCAAACCGTCGATTCCGGGCATCAATACATCCAGAAGTATGAGATCGGGCTCCAGGCCTTTGTCAATCCGCTGGAGAGCTTCTTCGCCGGTGCAGGCGGTCTCTACGGTATGGTTGTCGACCTCCAGCAGCGTCCGAATGTAACGGAGCATGGCGGGCTCGTCATCGACGAGCAGAATCTTCGCGGTTTCGCTCACCGATTCTTTCCTTTGCTGGCAGAATTGGAGACTGGTTTGAAGGGAAGAAGAAATGAGAATTTGCAGCCGGCGCCGGGATCGCTTTCCACCCAGACTTTTCCACCCATGCCTTGGACCAGGCGACGAACGATGGAGAGTCCGAGCCCCATTCCGTCCTGATTTCCGTTGCTGGGCAGGCGAAAGAAATCGTCGAACACTTCCTGATGAAACTCCGCGGGAATTCCTGGACCAGTATCGGACACGCTGACCTTTACTGAATTAGGTTGTGAATTGATTTGACGCCGGCGCTCGCCGGAGGATGCAGGTTGAGCGGTGGCGCGGCGCTCCCACATGTATGGCTCGGCGTGCAACCATACTGTGCCGCCCTGGGGAACAAATTTAAAAGAATTTTCCAGCAGGTTGGAGATCACGCGCTCCAGCTTGGGAGAATCCAGTGGAAATTCCGGCAACTTGTCATTCGCCAGGAAATAAAGAGCCAATCCTTTTTCCTGAAAGCGAGTGGACCACAAGCGGCAGACATCGGACAGTCCCTGGTTGATGTTGCCCACCGTATACTGCATCTTCAGGCCGCCGGTCTCCAGGGCGCTGTAAGTGAGGAAGTCCTGAATAAATTGCTGCAGGCGTTTGCCGCTGGCCTGCATGTCGCGTAGTACTTCACGTTGCCGGTCGCTTACCGGCCCAAGCTTCTCGCTTTGCAACAGTTCAACGTACCCGTTCAGAATTGCGAGTGGAGTCTTCAGATCGTGCGCCGCGGACCCTAAGGCGTTTGTGGTGCGCTGAAAGCGCTGCTGCAATTCACTGTACGCCTGCGGCAGATCGGCCGCGCTCGGCATCCCCGTCGCCTGAACCGAAGAGAGGGAAGCAACGGGAGGTGCATTATCGAGGTCGGGAACACAGATGTTCTTCTGCACGGTAGCCATAAGGAATAGGGCGGTCTAGCACAGAAAAAGGGGGGCGCACTCAACCGTTACAGAAGAATGCTTTAACAAAATCGTATGCCAGGTTACTTTTCATTGTCAACGAAAAATGCAACGTGATTACCCAAGTGTAGCAAAAGCTTGCACTCCTAGCATGAGAGTCAAGCCTCTCCATATCACAGGTCCTTGAGGCTAGCTGAAACGCGAGATGATGAGAAATACCGCACCTCTGAGTGCTTTGTCTGGTCCACGAGGGTGAATTAGCCTGATTTTTGCTGGTTTGGCAAGTCTTACTTCGGTCCTTTCGACCCCAACTCAGGTTTTGGCACCCAATGTGCTTGAATTTCTAAGTCAAACCTAACGAGGGAAGGGGTGTGCGTGAACCGAAGGACTGCAATGACAGAGCGTCGGCGGTGGCCGCGCCTGCCTTTGGCCATCCCTGTATTCGTTAGAAGTCGGGTTGAGCAGGATAAAGAATTCCTGGAGTTTGCAACTGCCCTCAATGTATCAGCCGGGGGCATGCTCGTGGCAGTTCGAAGGTCTTTGCCCGCCACGACTGAGGTTTCGCTGGAAATACCAAGTGCACCTCTCGCCGCTTTAGCCAGCCTGCCTAAGTCAGCGCGCACACTGCGAGCCAAGGTGTTGCGTACTCAGCATGCCGAGGCTTACAACCTGGTCGGCCTGAAGTTTTCTCGCCCTTTGGCTAACGCCGCAGCCAAGGAGAGGTCGTCGCGAAGGAAGCAATCTTCTCTGGTGTGAAAACATTTTCCCTTCCGAGCCGCTGCCTGTTTGGCCAACCCGTATCCTTCTAATTACTACCTCGCGCCCCTCCTGATCTTTAGTAAGTTGCTTTTCCTCAATCAGATAGGCTAGCCTCAAGCATTACCGAACCGGTCCGCGGCGTTTGGTTCCCCGGATGCACTCATCGTTCTGACCTGCGCTGTTGAGCCAGCAAAGCTTTTATGAGCACTTCAAATCCAGTCAGTTCCCTGATTCAGCCTCTAGGCGAGATGCCACCCGAAGCGGTGGTGTTTGGGACCACCGATGTGATGCGGTCTTTGCGAGAACGGCTCGCCAAGATTGCCGGTGCGAATGTTCCCGTTCTCATTCAGGGAGAGAGCGGAACGGGCAAGGACATTATCGCGCGTATGATCCATGCCAATTCACCGTGGAAGACTGGTCCTTGGGTAAAAGTGAATTGTCCGGCGATTCCGGGAACGCTGCTGGAGAGTGAACTATTCGGGTACGAAAAAGGAGCCTTCACCGGCGCCTTCGGCACCAAGCCGGGGCGAGTGGAGATGGCGCATCGCGGCACACTGTTCCTGGATGAGATTTCTGAGCTCGATATGAGTTTGCAGTCGAAACTGCTGCAACTGCTGCAGGACGGCCAGTTCTGCCGCATCGGCGCCCAGGAAGACAAGAAAGTGGAAGTGCGCGTGGTTTGCGCCACCAATCGAAAACTGGAAGAAGAAATCGCCAATGGCACGTTCCGCGCCGACCTGTTCTATCGCATCAACGTGGTCAATCTGCACATGCCACCGTTGCGCGACCGCGTCTCCGATTTACCCGATCTGGTTGCCTATTTTCTCGAATGCTATAACCGGAAATTCAACTCCCGCGCCAAACCGCTCTCGATCGATTTAATGAACGCACTGCGCAAGTACCACTGGCCGGGCAACGTCCGCGAGTTGGAGAACCTGATCAAGCGCTATGTGATCCTGGGAACTGAAGATTCCATCTCCGGCGAGTTACGTCCGCATCAGCCGGATTTTTTCAGCGCTGATATCAACGTGGACGGACCGATTTCGCTGAAGAAAATTACCCGCCAGGCCGTGCATGAATTGGAACGCAAGATCATCTTGAAGGTGCTGCAACACCACCACTGGAACCGCAAGCAGGCGGCGCGCGCTTTGAACATCAGTTATCGAGCACTGCTCTATAAGATTCGCGACGCCGGCCTGCCTTCGAACCGCGGCGCGCGGCGCCCTCAAGTCGCAGAGACGCCGAACCACGTTGTCGCAGCCGACTGATCGGCGTCTGCAGCCCGAGGCCCGATAAGGCTGATTCCCGCCGTCGAGAGCCCGCGCGGAAGATCCACTTCGCGCAAAATAAAACTTCAGGTCCTACGCGAACTACACGGTTTTATCCATGCAATTCGGACAAGGCCTTACGGGCATCGCTGTTGTTGGGATTGAGTTTTAACACGCGCTCCAGTTGCTGCCGCGCCTGGGCTGGCTGGTTCGCTTTCTGATAGGCCAGTGCCAGGTGATAATGTACGGTCGGGTCGTCGGCCGCACCGCGCTTTTCATTGAGCCGGATGGATTCCTGGAACAAATCAATCGCGGATTTGTACACGCCCTTCTGAAAATACGCCCAACCCAAGGTGTCAGCTGCATTCGAGGAGTCAGGCATCCCGCGCCGCGCGGTCTGAGCCATGGCCAGAGCCACGTCCACGTTGCCGCCCTGTTGCAACATCACATATGCCAGATTGTTCGAGGCCAGTGGATTAGCCGGCTGCACCTCCAGTGCCTTTTGATACATCGCCTTCGCGTTGTTCCAGTCGTTTCGCGATTCATACATCTCGCCAGCGAGAATGTAGAACCCAATCTCACGCGGGTGATCCTTGATCGACTGTTGATACAAAGCGAGAGCTTGGTCCACTGAGCCTTCCGCCGCCTGTACCTGGCCGAGTTTCAAAAGCGCATCGGAATTATTCTTGTCCAGTTCGATCGCCTTGTGGAAGGCAACATCGGCGCCGCTCAGGTCTTTTTTCTGAAACAACATAGTGCCCAGTAGATCGTAGAATGCTCCCGTGGCGGGCGATTTGGCGATTTGTGTGCGCGCCGCGGCCACCGCTTGGTCCGGTTGTTTCTGGAGCAGGTAGACGTTCATGATGCCTTGCAGGGCTTCTGTCGAGGCTGGATCTTTATCGAGTGCTTCCTGGTAGAACTTGATGGCTTCTGGATATTGTTTTTCCATCCCGTGAAGATTTCCCATTTGCACATAGGGAGCCGCACTTCGCGGAGCCATGCCCATAACTTTAGTGAGGTCCTGCTCGGCGTCAGAATATTTCTGGCGATTCATCTCCGCCAAAGCGCGCATCAGGTAACCATCGGGAGACTGAGGAGCGCTGGTGATGATTTGTTCCGCGGTTTGGCTGAGGGCATTCATATCCCCGCGGCGCATTTCCAGGCCAGCCAGAGCGCGTTGTGCATCTGCCAGACCGGGACGAAGGCGCACGGCCTCGCGCCACTCCGATTCTGCGCGAGCGTCATTGTGCTGCATATCGAAGGCGAGGCCCAGATGATAGTGTGCGACGGCGTTGCTGGGATCGTTCGAGAGCGCCTGCTGCAAAGCATCCACGGCACCACTTGCGTCACTCTGCCGCAAATCTATCTGGGCGCGATAGATCAGCGCATCGACGTCGTGCGGATTCGTCTTTAACAGCTCATTATTAAGTTTGGTGGCTTCCGCCAACTCGTTCTTCAAGATCAAAAGCTGAACGTAGTTCCGCTTTACCTGCACGTCCCTGGGATGATCGCTATACAGCGAGGCGTATTCTGCCGTGGCTTTGTCAAGATCGCCGTTGGCAAAATAAAAATCGCCGAGCATGCGGTAGCCTTCGGAGTTATTCGGGAGATCGATTTTTGCCTGTTTCAGCAAAGCTTCCGCTTCGCTCTTTTTGCCCTCGGACATATACAGCCGTACCAGAGCTTCACGCGGGGAGGGGTCCTTGGGAGCAAGTTCGATGGCGTGTTTGAATTGCTGTTCGGCTTCGGGGATACGGTTGCGCGACTGGTAAAAGCCACCAAGAGCCAGTTGCGCGTTCATCGCTTTGGGATCGAGAGTGGCGGCTCTCTTAAAGCTCGCCTCGGCTTGATCGAGCTGGTTTGAGCGCAATTGGAGAAGCGCCAGATTCAGATAAGATTCCGATCGATTAGGATCGATGGCGATTGCTTTTTGCATCTCCTGTAATGCCGCAGCCACGTTGTTCTGCGCCGCATAGTAGTCAGCCCAGGCCTCGAAGACCTCGGGATTCTGTGGCTGCTTTTCGTGCAGAAGATCGAGATGGACGCGCGCCTGTTTCAGGTAATCCTGATTGGAAGAGCCATCCGGGTTCCGCGCCGTCACCAAAAGATTAGCCAGGTCGATGTGGGCGCGGTAATTGTCCGGAGCCAACTCCACAGTTCGCGAAAGCTCCTGAAAGGCGTGGGCGCTGTCGCCGAGTTTGAGATAGGTTTGCCCGAGCTGATAATGCGCCTGGGCGAAACGAGAGTCGATCTGCACCGCATTGGCGTATTGGATGGCAGCTTCGCGATATTTCCCCTGGGCGAAGTAGCGGTCGCCACTCTCCAAATACTTCTGCTTGCGCACGTTGGGATCGCGCGAACATCCCGTGAGCAGGGCGGTAATGAGAAATCCGACGAGACAAAGGCGGACGACTACAGAGCGGCTCATGTTTTCTCCAAGGCAGGCGCGAATGCGCAGACGATTACGAACTTCTGGACACTACACCAAGGTACTGCAATCCGGAGTGTAAATAAAGTTACTGCCGTCATACCTGGGCTGGCTTCGGTCCCCGCTCGGATCGATTGCTACGCTAGCGGCCGATCTATTGCAGCGCGTGGCTGGATGGTCCAGAACCGGATGCGCCTGTGATGTTATAGCGTTTGAGTTTGCGGTAGAGGGTGGCGCGGCTGATGCCGAGCATGCGACCGGCGAGAGCTTTATCGCCTTTCACTTGTTCGAACACACGCTGGATGGTGGCGCGTTCGATGTCTTCCAGATCAGTTGTAGAGAGCGGAGCGCCAGTCGCTGCCTCGCCCGAATTCAATTCCGCGCCCCCGGCGAGATCGGAAACCAATTCGGATGCGGATTCTGCCGAGGTTCGTGAGCCGGGTGAATCAAGGGCGGCGATGGAGGGAGGAAGATCGCCGAGATCGATCAGTGTTCCATCGCCCAGGGCGACGGCGCGCTCGATGCAGTTTTCCAGTTCGCGCACGTTTCCCGGCCAGTCATAATTCATGAGCGCTTTCATAGCGGAGTTGGAAACGCGCAGATCGGCTCCGGGAGCGTAACGCTCGCAAAACCAACGCACCAGCATAGGAATATCACTGCGGCGCTCGCGCAAGGCGGGCACGTGCACGGTGACTACGTTGAGGCGGAAGTAAAGATCCTTGCGGAAGGTTCCATTCTTGTAGGCCGCTTCGAGATCGCGGTTGGTGGCGGCGATGATGCGCACGTCTACTTTGACGCGCTGGTTGCTGCCGACGGGACGAATTTCCTTTTCCTGCAGCACGCGCAACAGTTTGGCTTGCAATTCGAGCGGCAGTTCGCCGATTTCATCGAGAAAGACCGAACCGGTATCGGCAGATTGAAAAAGTCCCTGCTTGGATTTCAGCGCGCCAGTGAATGCCCCTTTTTCATAACCGAAAAGCTCGCTCTCAATCAGCGTAGGTACCAGCGAGCCGCAATCGACGGCGACGAACGGGCGGTTGGCGAAGGCTCCGCGGTAGTGAATCGCACGGGCAATCAGCTCTTTGCCGGTGCCGCTTTCGCCGGAGATGAGAACCGAAGTGCGCGTGTCCTTCAGACGCGAAGCGACGCGTAAAACTTCCTGAATCTTGGCAGAGGCGCCGATGATTCCGTGGACGGCGGTTTCAGAATCCATCCGCTGACGCAGGAATTCGTTTTCCTCGACCAGACGGATTTTTTCCGCCATGCGGCGCAAAAACAAACGTAATTCTTCGAGAGGAGAAAAGGGCTTGGTAATGTAATCGTAAGCGCCCAGCCGCATCGACTGGACGGCGGTTTCGATGGAGCCGTGTCCGGTCATGAGGGCGACTTCGGTGCGCGGTAGAAATTTCTTTACCCTCTCCAGGAATTCGAGGCCCGACATGTGCGGCATGACCATGTCGCTGAGGATCATGTGCACAGGCTGCTCCTCGAGCAGAGTGAGCGCGGATTCGCCGCTATCGGCTTCCAGACAGATGAAGCCCAAGGCTTCGCCCACGGTCATGCAGAGCTTGCGGATGCTCTGTTCATCGTCGACCACCAGCAGCCGGATGCGGAGTTCTTCTTTGCCGAGAGCAGGATTCACCGGGCTTTCCCCATAGTTTTTTCGACAGCAGAGATCAGATCCTGAACACGGAAAGGCTTCTCGAGATAAAGCGCGCCAATCTTGCGCAGGGTGGTTACGGTTTCTTCGTTGGCATAGTCTCCGGTGATGATCACAACTCGGTCGATCAGATCGGGGCGGTTGGCGGAAATCCAGGAATGGACCTGAGCGCCGTCGACGCCGCCGGGCGTGCGCATATCGGAGACTACGCCGAGATATTTGCCTTTTTCCAGCAGACGCAGAGCTTCGGCGCCCGATTCGATGCAGACCACTTCATATCCATTGCGCTCGAGGGTGGCGCTTACCAGAGCCATGATGGAAGGTTCGTCCTCGATGAGAAGAACCGGGAGTGTTGTGGGATGGATGGCTGGGCTTGTCATTTTTGTAGAACTCCTGCGGCCACACCCAGAGAAGCAATGTGGGGCGCTGCGGGAAAGCGGACGATGAAAGTGGCACCCTGCCCGTCGGTATTGTTGTGGCAGAGAATTTCTCCCCCATGCTCCTTCACAATGCCGTAGCAGATGCTGAGGCCGAGGCCGGTTCCCTTGCCAACCTCTTTCGTGGTGAAGAAGGGATCGAAGATGCGATCGGGATGGGAGATGCCGTAGCCATTGTCGCGGAAAGAAACTTCAACGAAGTTGCCCGCTTTGGTAGTCATGATTTCGATACGAGCGGGTCGGCCGACTTCGTGCACGGCATCGTAGGCATTGTTCAGAATGTTGAGAAAGACTTGCTGTATCTGGTGAGCGTCACCATTGACGTCGGGAAGTCCCTCGTCGAGGTGTTCGACGATGTCGACGCCGTGGCTGTTGAAGTCATAGGAACGAAGTTGAATGGTGCGGCGAAGAATCAGGTTCAGTTGTACTGCATTGCGCTGCGGCGGCATCTGGCGGGCGAAGCTGAGCAGATTCTGGACGATCTGTTTGGTGCGCTGAGCTTCCTGCAGAATGACGCGCAGATCCTTGCGGGCAGTTTCTGGAAGATCGGGATTCTCGAGCAGCAGATCGGCGAAGCCGAGGATTGCGGTGAGGGGATTATTCACTTCGTGAGCGACGCCGGAGACGAGTTGTCCGACGGCGGCCATTTTTTCAGCGTGAACGAGTTTGTCGCGAAGTTCGGCGGAATCGGTGATATCGGTCATGACCACGACGATGCTGTTGATGTTGTTCTGCTCGTCGCGCATCGGACTGAGGTTCACAGAGAACTGGCCGAGGTGGCCGTTGCCGCGCATGATTTGCAATTCCAGATTGTCGACTTGTCCGCCGAGAAGAATCGTCTGCAGCGCTTCTGCAAGTGGACGGACGTAGCCCGGGGCCGCCAACTCGAGTAAGGGACGGCCCAAGAGTTCGCGCTGTTCGAAACCAGCTTCATACCAGCGGCGATTGGCATAGCTGATAAGGCCCGCGGTGTCAGAAACCAGTATCAGACTCTGCGTGTTGCTGAGGATCTTGCCGGAGAAATCCCGTTCGCGCTGCAGTTCGGATTGATAAGTGTGCAGGCCGGTCACGTCCAGCATGAGGCCGCGAATCTGCAGCAGGCGGCCGAGACCGTCGTACATGCCGAAGGCATTGATGAGGACGTAGATGGGAGAGCCGTTCTTGCGGCGAAGCGTAGCTTCAAAATTCCGCATGTGGCCGTTTTCTTCCATGGCCTGGCTGTGGAACAAGCGCTGTTCGGGAGTGAAATAGATCTGAGTGGGAATGTCGACTTGCAAGAGTTCGTCCCGGCTGGCGTATCCCAGCATGGCTACAAGGGCGTCGTTGACTTCGATGAACCGGCCTTCGGGGGTGCTGAAGAAAAGTCCTTCCTGAATGTTGTCAAATAATTCGCGATAGCGGCGCTCCGCCTCGCGGCGGTCGGTAATGTCCTTGAGTACGTGGATGGTCTGCAGGTTTTCACCGGCGGCGCCGTGGACACGGGAAGTTGAAACCAGATAGGTGCGGTCGAGCGCGGGATGAACGTATTCGTCGGCGTCTTCATCTACAGACCTGCAAAACGGACACGAATACAGCGTGGATTCGCTGGTGAGCGCCAGCAGGGCGCGCATATTAACCCCGATCAGTTCATTGGGGGTGACGCCGATCATGGCGGCCAGGGAGCGGTTCACGCGCAGAACTTTGTCGGTCTCATCGTGTACGACGATCAAGTCCGTAATCGCGTCAAAAATTTCCAGCCAGTGCCGATTGGCTCGTTCCACGCGCGTGAACAGGCGGGCATTATCCAGGGCCATGGCGGCGTGACCAGCGATGGCTTCGATCAGCTCACGATCTTCCGACGCCAGTGGCCGGGAACGGCCGGAAAGGCATAGCAAGCCGGCGAGTTCTCCGTTGGAACCGGATAGACGAACCACCACGCAATCGCTCCAACGCAAATCCGACGCCAACTCCGGACCGAGAAGATTGGACGCGGTGCCAGAAACGATGGTCTCCACGTGGCCGCCAGCCAGTTCGGCCATGGCCCGCGCGAAGCGCTGCTGCAGTGCCTGCTCGTCCGGGCGGGCGCGGGCTTCTCCCGCGTGGACGTCATAGTGCGGATTTTGTGACTCCTGTTCACTGTGAGGAAGGTTATCGTTGTGCAGAATTTCTGGCGGATGATGATCGCCTGGTTCAAAACGAAGAGATTCAGTTAGCGGCGAATTGGACTGAGACGATCTGGTTTGAGGCGCGCCGGGAAGCGGATACAGCGCAACTGTCTGGAATCGTCCCTCCTGAAATAAAGCGAGTGCTCCAGCGCGCGCTCCCGTGAGTTCGATGGCGCGATCGACAAACTTGCGGGCGAAATCCGGCAGCCGCAGGATGCCATCAATCTCACGCGCCAGCTGAATCAGCACATCGGAGCGCCGGCGGTTGAGTTCGGATTGGTGCAGGTTACGGGCGACTTCGAGCACGACCGAAACCTGCGCAGCCAGGGCGCGGGCGCGGCGCACATCCTCGCGCGAGATGCCGGTATCGTCGAGTCGATCGAGTACGCCGAACATCCCCAGGACGCTTCCCTCGGCGCTGAGCAGAGGCACGGCGAGCAACTGCCGGGCCTTATAACGGGTGACGGCAGGCAGATTGACGCCGGCCTCCTGACCTAAATCGTCAGACCAGAAAACTTCTTTTGCGCGTAAGGCCCGTGTGGCGATGCCTTCGGGGAAAATGTTATCGACTCGCTCCGACTGGCCGCGGGTAACGCTATGCCGGATGCGAAACTGTTCGTCTTCCAGCAGGGCGATGAAGCAGCGACCGAAGCCCAGAAAATCCGAGGCGCGGACGACGAAGGCCTGCAGGAAATGATCGAGATCGCCGCTGGAACTGAGTTCGGAGGAAATCTCGAGTAACTGGTGCAGTTCACGGGCCTGGCCTTGCGCCGTGGAACAAAGTTCAGCGTGTGCCAGCGCGACCGCGCCGAAGCCGGCGATGACGGAGACTAGCGATTTCTCTTCCGCGGTGAAGCTGCCATCCGTGCGCGGATAGACCAGGATTGCTCCCTCAGTGCGCGACGTGCGAAAAGGAGCGGCGATCAACATTCCGGAAGAAATCACACTACCGAGCGAGTGTTGATCGCCGCTTACCGAGATGGCGATGGTCTCGCCAGCGGAAACGGCGCGCTGCGCCAGATCGGCGGCAAACCGAATGGTTTGCCGGTCATGGCGAGCCCGGAAAGAAGTTGCCAGCTGAGTAGTTTCTGCGGAGACTGCGCGCAACTCAAACGGCCCCTCGCGGCGCAGAAGAATGGAGACCAGACGAGTACGCAGCAGCAGACGGAGACGATCGGCCAGGGCCTCAATCACGGTGTCGACGTCCGGAGTGCCATGCAGTGCTGTGGCTACCTCAGCCAGCACTTCGGCGCGGCGGTGCTCCTCGCGGGAAACCTCGCCCATCCGCGTCGCTTCCAGCAGGCTGCCCAGTTGTCCTGCCAGGATGGTGGCCTTGGCTGAGAGGTCTTCATCAAAAAACTCCTCCTCGGAATCATGTAAGAAGGTCAGCGCGCCGATGACTTCATCGAAGACCACCAAAGGAGCAGCCATGAGCGAGCGGGCACCAAACTCCCGTAGCGCAGGAACGGAAGATTGCACGTGGTTGGCGAATGTTGTGCGTCGGGAGCGGACTGCATCGGTGGTAACTGCGCTTTGTTGAGGAAGCAGATGAAGTCCGATGAAACGCTCGGCCAGTTTGCCATCGGCTTGTTCCCCTACGAGTTCATCTCCGGTGTGACGCCTCCAGAAATAAACTCCGGAGCACTGAAAGAATTCGCGGGTGATGCGGCAGAAAAGTTGAATCAGGGAATTGGAATCGGAGCGTTCCGCTGCTTTCTGGGCGATACGCAGAAGGAGATTCTGAAAGGCATCGTCGGAGTCGATGTGGATCCGCCCGGGAGGACGGTTCTCCGGTGACGAAGTCGAATTGCTTCCAACAATATTCAGAACGTCACCGCGTGCCGAAGGATTTAGTGATTCTCACAAGTGATTGAATCTAATGGAAAAGTACCCCGCCATCTCATTTTGAGTCAAGTGAAATGGGGGAACGGGGTGCCTAAGTGTGAAATCCCGAGAATAACGGAGGTACGTCTCTCAGTTTGAGAAAGCTGCTCGGCAAAGCCAAATACATCGCCTGGAATGAGACGAGGCTAATGTTCAACCTGGGCTGCGGGCAGAGTCGATAGCCCGCGCTAAGTCTTTGTTTCATAGCCAAATCCGCACGAGTGACTTTGGTTTTTTCGAAAAGTCACGCGTGGCCACGGCTTTGCTCGAAAGGGACTGCCAGGAATATTGCCGGGAGGAACTGTGTCTTTGCGACGGATGGGGACGTTGTTGGCAGTACTTGCATTATTGGCTGGAGTAGGGACGTTCGGAGTGCGGGCGCAGAACAACGACAACGAAATTGTGCGGCGGGCGAAGAGCAAAGTGCAGCCCGAGTATCCGGAGTTGGCGCGCAGGATGAATATCACTGGCACGGTAAGGGTACAAGTGGTGGTTTCGCCCAACGGGACGGTGAAAGACGCAAAGGTTGTAGGAGGTCATCCGGTGCTGGCGGGCGCGGCGCTGGAGGCGGTCAGGAAGTGGCGCTTTGAGTCGGCACCGGGGGAGAGCACGGGCGTAGTGGATTTCAAGTTCGAACCTCATCAGTAGCGGGCAGACAGGCGGCCGGGAGGAAACGGCATGACGATCGGCAAAAAGCTTTATGTAAATTTCGGAATCATCCTCAGCATGGTGGTCGTGCTGTTCATCGTGAACCTGCTGGCGGTGCACCGCGAACACGACGCCAAGGATGCCGCCAGCGCTTCCCTGAAGCTGGCAGATGCTACCAACGACGTGCGCTTTCAAATGATGCAGAACCGTCTGTACCTGAGCAATTACCTGCTCAGCGGAGACAGCCGCGAAGTCGACCGGATGAACGAGGGTCTGCGCACTCTCACCGAAAAATTGCAGGAGGGCCTGAAGCTATCGAACTCCGAACAGGAGCGCTCCGCCCTGGACCGGGTGCAACAACTGGAGCAATCCTGGAGCAAAGAGTTTGCTCAGCCTCTGATCGATAAACGGAAAGACGTCGATTCCGGAAATGCGACCGTGGCTGAATTGCAGATTTACTACTTACAAAAAGATGCGTCTTCCTGGGTGAAAAATTCCACCGACGCCCTGGACGTGGCCGATGGCGAAAACCGCAAACTGGTTGAAGCAGGTCGTAAATCCGACGAGTCGGCCAGCACCTATACGATTCTCGCCGCCATCCTGAGCACGCTGTTTGCTCTGGGGTTGGGTGGAGTGGTGGCATACACGACCGCCAAGTCAATTACTGGACCGCTGACGAATCTGATGACGGTCTCCCGGCAAATTGGAGACACCGGAGATCTGGAACATAACATCGAGGTGAATCGTCAGGACGAAATTGGAGAACTGGCTCGCACGTTCGCCAAGATGGTTACTTATCTGAAAGAGATGGCCGGAGTTTCAGAGTCGATTGCCGGCGGAGATCTCACGGTGGAGGTGAAGCCGCGTTCGACCCACGATACGTTGGGCAATGCGTTCGCCCGCATGGTCGAAGGTTTGGCGCGCCTGGTGCGCAGCGTGCGCGATGCCTCGGCGCAAGTGGCCAGCGCGTCAGGACAGGTGGCGAATGCCTCTGACGATTCGGCCAAGATCGGGCTGCAGGCTTCCTCGGCCATCGATGAAGTCACCAGCACTATGCACGAGATGAGCGTGAACGTGCAAAACATGGTGAAGAGCACGCAAGTGCAAGCTTCCAGCGTAAGCGAGACTTCGGCTTCGATTGATCAGATGGTGGCTTCGATTCAACGCGTGGCCGATACCGCCAAAGTGCTGCTCGATATCTCGAACCGGTCACGGGAAGAAGTGCACAGCGGCATCGCGACGATGGAGAAGGCGACCGATGGATTGAACCGCATCAATGCGACCATCACTAGTTCCGGAGAAATCATCGGGGCACTGGGACAGCGCGCCGATGACATTGGAAAGATCATCGAGGTAATCGACGATCTCGCTGAGCAGACAAACTTGCTTGCACTTAATGCCGCCATCGAAGCGGCCCGGGCGGGCGAACATGGATTGGGCTTTGCCGTGGTGGCTGACGAAGTGCGCAAGCTAGCGGAAAAATCGGCGCAGTCGACCAAGGAAATCTCCGAATTGATTCAAAGCATTCAGAAGGAAGCGCGCAAGGCGGTCGAAAATATGGACCGCTCCACCGGCATTGTGAATGAAGGGCTGGACTTGGGCGGCGAGTTGAATGGTGCCCTGCGCAAGATCTCGAACGTGGTCACCGAAGTTTACAAGTTTGCCCAGGAGATCGGCGCCGCTACCAACGAACAATCTCACGGATCGTCGCAAATTGCCCGGGCCACCACGCGGCTGAATGAGATCACTCACGAAATCAGTTCAGCAGTGGAAGAACAGGCTTCGGGAGCGCAGGCTGTGGTGAAAGCCATGGAGCGGATGCGCGAACTGGTGCAGCAGTCCACGTCCGGGTCGACTGAGCTGGCGGCATCGGCGGAACAGATGTCAAAGATGTCGCGCGGATTGCTGGACTTCATGGACCGCTTCGCGTTGGACGAGTCTTCAGCCCAGCGGCCGTCTACGCCTGAAGAAAAACCGCAGACCGCACGGCGGGCAACCGCGGGATCGCGTTTCTAAAGGAATCAAGGTCAGAGAGACTAAGGACCAACGATGAGTCGCGAACTCCATATCGTGGGCTTCCAGATCGGGCGCGAGACCTATGGCGTGCCGATTACTTCGCTGCATGAAATCGTGCGCGTGCCGGAGATCACGGCCGTTCCGGATGCCCCGGATTATCTGGAAGGTGTGATTAACCTTCGGGGAAAGATTGTCTCCGTGATGGATTTGCGCAAGCGCTTCGGTCAGAAGCAAACCGAACTCAAGCGGCGGAACCGGATTCTGGTGGTGGAACATTCGGGCAGGCTGGCTGGGCTCATCGTCGACTCGGCCTCCGAAGTGGTGAAGATTCCCAGCGAAGATGTAGAAGCGCCTCCTGCGGTTTTTCAGGAAGGTGGGCTGAACTGCGTTACGGGATTGGGGAAAGTGCAGGGACGGCTGATCGTCTTGCTGGATATGAATAAATTGCTGGCGCCGGCCAGTCTGCTGCAAGACAGCGGAAAAGCGGAGACCAAGGCGGCCAAAGCGGATGTGCGCGGAGCGGCGGCCGCCAAATGAGAGTCGCAGGCCTGCTCTATTTACCGATCTCTATTTTACCGATCGATGACCGATCTGATGGAGGCGGAGTGAGTCACGGGCGCGGGGGACGAAAACCGGCATGAGCACATTCGGAGCGGCACCAGCTCCCATCTTGACGGAGGCGGAACTCAAGCTTCTGCAGGCGCTGGTGTATCAGGAGTGCGGCATGCACTTCGACGAGCGCCGCCTTCACTTTCTGCAGGATCGTCTGCTGCGGCGATTGAAGGATTGCCACGTCGATTCTTTCTACGCTTATTACCGTCTGCTGATCAGCCAGGAAGGCAAGGCAGAACTGGCTAAGCTGGTGGAAAATCTCACGGTCAACGAAACCAGTTTTTTCCGGCACAAAGCGCAGCTCGATTTATTTCAGAAACATGTACTGGAAGATTTGCTGAAACAGAAGCAGGCGCACCGGGAATATTCCATCCGGATATGGAGCGCCGGATGCTCGACCGGCCAGGAAGCCTACACACTGGCCATGATGTCGGTAGACAGCCTGGCGTATTACTACTTGCGCAATCCTCTGCCGGTGGAAATCGCTTTACCCAAGCCTCTGATTCCGCCGCCGTGGAGAGTGGAGATTCTGGCCAGTGATATCAGCTACTCCGTACTCCGAACCGGGCAGGAAGGCGCTTACAACGACCACCAGATGAGCACTGTGGACTACGGATTCCGTCTGCGGTACTTCGACAAAGTCGGGGAACGGTATGCGGTCAAGAAAGCTTTGAAGGAGATGGTTCATTTCGACTTCCACAATCTGAAAACCGAATATCTGCCGCAGCGCAACGATGTCATCTTCTGCCGGAACGTGATGATGTATTTCGATGTGGCCGAGCAAAAACGGCTGGTCGAAAAATTCTACCGATGCTTGAATCCCGGCGGCTATCTGTTTGTGGGTCACGCAGAAAGCCTGCTGGGTCTAACCGATAAATTCCAAATGGTGCACCGCGACAGTGGAACCGCCTACCAGCGGATTGAGGTGCGAGAGTGACCGATTCACTCGACGAGCGCGGAGCGGAACTGCGCGAGCTTTTCTTTGAGAGCTCGCAGGAACTGTTGCAGGCGCTGAACGAAGAATCTCTGAAGCTGGAAAAAAATCCCGGCGATGAAGAGATCGTGCGTTCCATCCGGCGGACGGTACACACCCTGAAGGGCGACTCTGCGGCGTGTGGACTGCGGGAATTGAGCGAACTGGCGCACCAGTTCGAGGATGCACTTTCTTTGGAGACGGCCGCGGCTCACGGAGCGCTGGCGGAGATTGCTTTTGCGGCGGCGGATGTTTTCGCGGCCATGCTCGCGGCGTACCACGGTGGAGGCGCGATGCCCGCCACCGATGCGCTGCTGAAGCGAATCAATGAACTCACTTCCGCCCCGGCGGCCAAGAGAATGGGGCGCAAGAAGAAATCCACCGAAGTGCCCGCGAAGTCCGGCAAAGACTCCGGCAAGAATAATAAGGACTGGAGCGATTCCGAAAAGCGCGGCATGGCTGCAGCGCAGGCCGCAGGGCTGGCTCTGTATGACGTCGCCGTAAAAATCGATCCCCACTGCACGATGCCCATCGCCGGCCGGCAGCTGATTCAGAATGCAATCAGCGGGGTTGGCCAGGTGATCGTGGTGCGGCCGAACGCAAAATCCCCCGCCGCCACCAAGCAGGTGCAATTCGTAATCGGCAGTTCGCATTCCGAAGAACAGATTGCCGCCAAAGCCCGCGTTCCGACGATTGCCGGCGACGTAAGCGTGATTCTGATCGCCGCCGCTCAGCCCGGTAAAGCCTCCAAGAACGTTCAAGACGGGCGGTCGCTATCATCGGCAATAGACTGCGCGGCAAGCAATGATTCAGTCGGCAACCAGACCGTCATTGAGCAGACTGCCGTCGGAGCCGTTCAAGCCCCGTCCGCCGCAGTCGATGTACAAACTCCAACCGCGGAAACTTTAGCTCCTGTGATGGCAGAAAACATCCTGCGCGTGGACGCGGGACGCATCGACAACGTTTTGAACCTGGTGGGAGAACTCATCATCGGAAAATCGATGTTGCAACAGGCCCTGAATGAGTTCGCCAAGCGCTATCCCAAAGAACCGGTGCGCGGCAAGTTTGCCGATGCCATGGCCTTCCAGGCGCGGGTGCTGAATGATCTGCAGCGCTCGGTCATGAAGATTCGCATGGTGCCGGTCGACCAACTGTTCCGCCGTTTTCCACGAATGGTTCGCGATGTGGCGCGGCAATGCGGACGCGAAGTGGACTTGGAACTCAGCGGACAAGAGACAGATCTGGATAAAGGCATACTCGATGCCATCGCCGAACCGCTCACCCATTTAGTGCGGAACGCGGTCAGCCATGGCATCGAACCGCCCGAGGAACGCCGCAGCGCGGGCAAATCGCCACGGGGAAAGATTCGGCTGAATGCATTTCATCAAGGCAATCAGGTAGTGGTTGAGATTAGCGACGATGGTCGAGGCATGAACGCGCAGAAAATTCGCGCCAAAGCCTCAGAGTTGGGTTTGATTACGGCGCAGGACGCGTCCCGTTTGAGCGATGCCGAAGCACTGGAACTCATCTTCCGTCCGGGATTCAGCACCGCGGAGGTAGTCACGGAAGTCTCCGGACGTGGGGTTGGAATGGATGTGGTGCAAAGCGTGGTGCACCGGCTCAAGGCCACAATCCACATTGAAACTCGTCCCGGCCAGGGCACAACCTTCAGATTGAAACTGCCGCTCACCCTGGCCATCATTAAGGCGCTGATGTTCTGGGTGGAACAGCGCTTGTACGCGATCCCGTTGAATGCGGTGAACCAGATCGCCCGCACCACAGAAGCTGAAGTACACCAAGTCGATAACTACGAAGTTTTGCAGCTGCGCAATCAGGTGCTGCCCCTGCTCCGCCTGGGCCGCCGGGCTGAATTGGACGGTGACCGAAAATCGAAAAAGTTGTTCGTGCTGGTGATTACGGTGGGAGAGAAAAAGTATGGATTGATCGTCGACGCTTTGGAGGGCGAGGAAGAACTGGTAATCAAGGCTTTGGACGACCAGACATTCTCGACTGATCTGGTAAATGGTGCTTCAATCCTGGGGGATGGAAAAGTTGTGCTCATTCTAAATTTACTCGCAGTTGTGGAACACGTCTCGCGGTCTACGTCTGGACAGTCGGGAGTCGGTAACTTTGGATTGTTGTTGAACCATGCTGACCGAGCACGGCTCGCATTAAGTGCCGCGGGAGGCCAGGCATGAGCATGGACAAAGTGCGCGTGCTGGTAGTGGACGACTCGGCATTGATGCGAAAGCTGATCCCGCAGATGCTGGAGAGCGATCAATCCATCGAAGTGGTGGGCACGGCCATGGATGGAAATTTCTGTCTTAAAAAGATCGAAGAACTCCGCCCCAATGTGGTCACTCTCGACCTGCAGATGCCGGGAATGAACGGAATCGACACCTTGAAAGAGATTATGCGTCGACATCCGTTGCCGGTGATTGTAGTCAGCTCGCATTCGACCGACGGAGCGTCCATCACATTTAAAGCGCTTGGGTTGGGCGCCTTCGATTTTGTTACCAAGCCTCAGGACGCATCCGCGCACATGGCCGAGACCGCGCGCCAGTTGATTGCAAAAATCAAAGCCGCGGCGGATTGCAAAGTTGTACGCCCCGGAACGCTGGGAGCGGCAGTACGCGTGGAAAAGACGGCGAGCGCAAAGTCTGGGCCACCACCGACCAAAACGGTGGCGATCGGAATTTCCACCGGAGGACCGCAGGCGCTTGAGTACCTGCTGTCGCAACTTCCGCCGGACTTTCCTGGGACAATTCTGGTTGTACAACACATGCCATCAGGCTTCACGGAGATGTTTGCGAAACGGCTGGACGAGTTGTGCGCTTTGCGAGTGAAGGAAGCACAATCCGGCGACGTGTTGCAGGCCGGGCGCGTGCTGGTTTGCCCGGGAAGCCGGCACATGACAGTGAAGCGCCTGCCCATGGGCGATGTTGTGGTTCTCAATGACGAGCCTTTGGTCAATGGGCATCGTCCCAGCGTGGATGTGCTATTCCATAGCCTGGCGCAGGAATTTGGCAAGATGAGCGTGGCTGTTTTAATGACTGGTATGGGCGATGACGGTGCGCAGGGTCTGGGCGAAATAAAAAAAGCCGGAGGCATGACGATTGCCCAGAGTGAGGAATCTTGCGTGGTGTTCGGGATGCCGAAGGCTGCCATCGAACGCGGCTATGCCACGCGTGTCATAGGCCTGGAGGTACTGGCCTCGACTTTACAGGCTCTTTGTGGACGCGGGAATGGCCATGCGGAGAACGGCGGGGTGGGCAAGGCTCTCCGCGCCGGGCGCTAAGCCAAAAATTGGGGACAGCTAAACGACACAGGGAGTTACGGAAACGGGATGTGACTTGAGTCATCTGGCTTGCAGAAGGCTGCCGTGTTGAAATTAGAAGGGGAGATTGCTATGGAACAGTTTGCACCAGTAAAACGCAGTAAGGACGGGCAACCGGTCCGCTACTTGATCGTGGACGATTCCGTGTTCGCGCGCAAGAATCTGGCCCGCATGATCGAAACGTTCGGCGGGCAGGTGGCGGCCGAAGCCGGGGACGGGCTGACTGCGATCAGTGAATTTGATCGTACGCATCCCGATATCGTGCTCATGGACATCACCATGCCGCAGATGGAGGGCATCGAGGCCGCCGAGAAGATCGTTCAGGCGCATCCCGAAGCCCGCGTCGTCATGGTCTCGTCGGTGGGCTACCAGGAAAATATTGTGGCCGCCTTGCAGCGCGGAGCGCGACATTTCGTGCAGAAGCCGGTGAAGCCGGAAGTGCTGTACGAAGTGATTAAGTACGTGATGGGAGAAGACGGCGCCGTCGCCACCTCGGCCGGCGCGGGGGTCTAACCGCAATGAAGATGGAACTGATCCAGCCTTTCATCAACGCGGCCGATGCTGTGTTGTCGCAAGGCCTTTCGGGCACCACCAAAGTGGGCAACCTCTCGATGGAAGAAAACGCCTATCGTCGCAAAGGCGTGGCCGGCATGGTGGCGCTTACTGGCGACATCGAGGGCCGGATCATTCTGGATCTCGAACCGCAGACCGCCCTGCGCGTGGCCAGCCACTACGCGGGTGCGGAATTGCCGGAGTCCGATGGATTGATCAAAGAAACTATCTTCGAACTGGCCAACCAAGTTGTGGGTAATGCTGTCTGCGCACTCAACGATCAGGGCTTCCATTTCCGTGTGCATCCCCCGTTGCTGGTGACCTCCGCCGAAGGCGACAAAACCAGCGAGGATGTAGAGGCGCTGATGATCTGCTTCGAAACTTCTTTGGGAAATGTATTTATGAACGTCGCCTTGCGTTATAACAAGCGACGCATGTCGGATCACGCCAAGGTGGGAGCATAGAGAACCTCTACTCCCGGCGAGTGACTTACTCGCTGGTCATGCCGCTGAGGCGGACGCTGCGGCCTTCACTCAACAACTCCTGATTGCTGATCCGGAACAATCTTTTTGGAAAATCTTGGTGGCAGCGTTATGGGAACTTGAGGACTGAGTTTATCGCTCCGGAATCTTCCTCCGGATCGGCTATCTTTTTAAGCTCAGGGTACTTCTGGATCAACGTGGGCGGCGCCAGAACGCGCTCGCCGCTGATCAATGCTTTCAATTCCAGGGCGTTCACTCCCGCTTTACTCTCGAAATGATTGTTGGTGATTACATAGGTGGTTTGCGCGCGCTCGGCGACGCGTTGAATTCGTTCTTTCCAGCCTGCGAGTTCACGCTCGTTGTACAGATAGTTGTAGCGGTCGTTGCGATTATCGGAATCGAGCCCCTGATCGACGAACCAATGCTCGTAGTTGCGGCCATGCAGTCGGACATAGCCGATGGCGCCGGTGACGTGCTCGGTGGGCGCAAGCGAGCGCCCTAGCAGAGGCTGATCGATGTTGCAGAAGCCGACTTCCTTTTGCGCGAACGCCGCCAGCGTTCCCGCGTCGTTCCAACTGGAGTGGCGCACCTCAACCACGCGCGGATATTCGATGAACTGGCGCAACAATCGGTCAAGATATTCACGGTTGAGGGAAGTGTTTTTGAATGACACGGGAAACTGGATCAGCAGTGCGCCCAGCATTCCTTCGTTCGCTATGGCGTCCAGCCCTTCGCGGGTGCGGATTTCATCTTCATCGGTGGGACGGATACTGGCCGCGGAAGTAGGCTCCAGCAGCGACAGGGGCGAGTGGGTGAATGCGCGGTATAGTTTAGCCGTAAAAAGAAAATTCTTGTTCACGGACGCGACCTTGCGGCACCACAATTTGGCCAGTTCCGGCTTCAACGGTCCGTAGAAGGATGTATTGATTTCGGTGGTATCGAAGAAACGCGCCAGATATTCGAGCGCATGCTGCTTGCGGCGCTGCATGCCCGGAGGGTAGAAAATGCCGTCCCAGTCTTTATAAGACCAGCCGGCGGTGCCGATGCGAACATCGTTGGAATGGACCTGCGGAAGACGGACTGGAGCTGAAGATTCCATGCGCGGAACCGCAGACGGTGGGCACGGCAAGGTTAGCACAGCGCATGAGAAAAGAGCCGCCAGGCATGCAAAGAACAGACAAGAAGAACAAACGAAGGGCCGAGTATCATTGTGGTGCCTGATATGAATCGGCTCTATGCAGGGATTGTAATTGCGTTGATCGCGGTTGCGGCCGCGAGCCAGACTTCCGTGGCGCCGTCATCCACGGCGCGTTCTTCGCCTCGAGTTACCAAACCGGAAGTTATGCCTGGCTACGTAGGAGACACGGCTTGCCAGTCTTGTCACAGCAACAAGGTCGAAACATTTCACCGCACTTCACATTACCTTACTTCGAGATTACCGGAGAAAGATTCGATCCTTGGCAGCTTCGCGGCCGATGCTAACGTCATGAAAACGTCCAACCCGGAGTTGTTTTTCCGCATGGAGCAGAAGGGGAATGATTTTTTTCAGACTGCGGTTGAGGGTACGGATCCGTTTGTCACGACGCGCAGCGAACGGTTTGCGTTTGTGGTTGGCTCGGGAGGCAAAGGTCAAACTTACCTCTTCTGGAAAGGCGACGATCTCTTTCAGTTCCCGGTTTCTTACTGGAGCGAATTGGGATGGGTGAACAGTCCGGGATATCGTGACGGCACGGCCAACTTCAGCCGGCCGATTATCCCGCGATGCCTGGAGTGTCACGGAACTTATTTCGAGCAGATTCCGCCGCCCTCCAACCGTTATAGCAAGACGGGATTCATCGTGGGCATTACCTGTGAGAAATGTCACGGGCCGGGACGGGAACACGTTCAAACTTTTGCGGCAAAATCGCCCACGGGTGCAAGTTCGGCCATCATCAATCCGGCGCAGTTCTCGCGCGAGCGTCAAATGGATCTTTGCGCCTGGTGCCACGCGGGAGCGGGTTCCTCAATCCAGCCCGCATTTTCGTATGTTCCCGGTGAAGCTCTCGATAAATACTTGGCACTGCCGCAACCCGACCCGTCGGCTCCGGTGGATGTTCACGGCAGCCAGGTTGAAATGCTGGAGCGGAGCCAGTGCTTTCAAAAATCTGCCATGACTTGTCTTACCTGCCATGACGTACACACTGTGCAACATGATCTGTCTGAGTTTTCCCAGCGATGCCTAAGCTGCCACAAGCCTGGCTCGGCGATGTTTCCCAAGCGGGGCCACCAGGTGGCCAGCGATTGCATCGGTTGCCACATGCCTCTGCAGGAAACGAATCTGATTGTGTTTGATCAGAATGGCAAGAAGGCAAGACCCAAAGTGCGGAATCATTGGATCAAGGTGTATTCCGACGCGCTCCCGAACCCTTGAGTTGCAACGATTTCCTGTTTGTAGAATAATACGCTGTACGTAACGCGTAACTCGATTTATACTGAGATGTGATTCTTGGTTACCGCGACAAGCGGACCAGAGACTTCGCGCTTGGCAAACGAGTGAAAGCGTTCTCCGGCATAGAACGTCCGGTACGCCTAAAGCTGGATCGTCTGGAGGCGGCTCTCGACCTGCGAGATGTTGCGGTTTTACCCGGCAATCGTTTTGAAGCGCTTGCCGGGGATCGGAAAGGACGGTACAGCATTCGCGTCAATGACAAGTGGCGGATTTGCTTCGAATGGAGCGAGAATGCTGCCGCGCCCTCAAACGTGGAAACTGTCGATTACCATTAGGGAAAAATTATGCGTCTGACTGCTATTCATCCTGGAGCACATTTGGCCGAGGAGCTCGGGGCGTTGAACATGAGCGCTGCCGAATTGGCGCGACAGCTCGAGGTTCCGACCAATCGAATTACGGAAATCCTGAATAGAAGGCGAGCCATCACTGGCGATACGGCTCTCCGCCTGGCTCATTTTTTTGGCACGACTGCGGAATTCTGGCTCAATCTGCAGAGCCTTTATGAAATCCGGCTGGCTCAGCGGAAGGCAGGAAGGTCCATAAAAGGATTGCCAACGCTCAAGCGCTTCGAACAGGTCCACGCTTAGGGAAACGGCAATCAGTAGATTTAGTCGAGCGACAAAACCACCCAGTACACGCCGGTGGGATACGTTTGCGTGCGCGCATAGCAAGCTCCCACCGAGAAACGGCGTAGTCCGCGACTCGCGAGAACCGGACTAGCATTCCCCGGCAGCGTCCCCGGATGCAAGCTCGTATAAGTGAGCACGGTGTAACGTTGCGCAAGTTCATGTACCGGCTTGGTGCCCAGTTTGTCAGCTTGCGCCATGGAACAGGCAGTGTCGTCTGAGTTGGTGAGATCGCTTCGCGCCAGAGCGGGCTGGTTGGCCTGTCGTCGCGATTCGGCGAGCGCTGTCGCGATCTGCTGCTTCACTTCTGCCAGGGAATAATTGGGGAGGGCATGGCCGAAGTCCTGCACAATGTAGAGCCGGTTTCCGCTGCGGACCACGCCCAACCCGACCACGTTAAAGGCCGGGTTGAGCAGGTTGGCGCGATGCGGGGGGGACTGCATGAGATGTTGATGGCCTTGCGCGGCATCGAAATCGAATGCGACGTTTTCGCCTTCCTGATCCAGTTGCGTGCGGGTTGCCGCAGCCAGACGCTGAGGCAGGGAAGGCTCGCCCTCGAACCGATGAGAAAGTTGACGCTCGGCAACCATCTTTTCCGCATGTATACGAGCGGCGCGGCTCATACCGGAATCGAGAGTCAAACGTGGCGCTCCGAATTGCGCTCTGGCTTGATTTGCCAGATACAGAAGCAGTTGTTCGGCTTGAGGATCGTAATCGCCGAAAGGGATATCAGGTGCGATTGCTGAAGCTGGTTTCAAGGTGACGATCGGCGAAGGTTTGTTCGCAGCGGCGTCGTCCTGAGAGGCGGCCAGCACGCGAGAAGATGGAGCCAGCGAGACTGAACCCAGCAGTAAGAGAAACCCCACGACTTTGGAAGCCCTTAGCATTGCTTGTGCCTAACCTCGGCTCTGGGGGACTTCAACTCGGCGTGAGACTTGCCGCTGGTGCTACGCTAGAGACTGAAATCCACCTGGAGTAGTTACCTTCGCTATGGAACCTGGTGTCATAGGGGTCATCGGCCTATTGTTTGGAAGCTTGATTGCTTGGCTGGCGCTGCGTTCGCGAAGTGCGGGGCTGCATGCTCGTTTGTCTCTGATGGAGAAGGAATTAGCTGCTGAAAAGGCCAGTCTGGCGCGGCTTCAGCAGGCTCACACAGACTTGGTAGCGGGCAAGGCGAGGGCGGAATCCGCCCTGGAATCTGAACGAAAGACCAGCAACGAAAAGATTGAATTAGTCACGCGCGCCAGCGAAGAGTTGCGCAATGCATTCAAGGCTATGGCAGCGGACGCTTTGAAGAGCAATAACTCGTCCTTTCTCGTGGTTGCCGAAGAGACGCTCAAGCGATTCCAGAGCCAGGCGAAGGGCGATCTGGATGCCCGGCAGAAAGCCGTCGCTGACATGGTGGCGCCGGTGCGCGATTCGCTGAATAAAGTGGACGAAAAGATTCAGCAGATGGAAGTGGCGCGCGGCGATGCTTACGGCGAACTGCGGGCCCAGGTGCAATCCCTCATCACGACGCAGAAGGAACTGCAATCGGAGACTGGCAATCTGGTTCGGGCGCTGCGCACTCCGAATGTGCGTGGACGCTGGGGAGAAATTCAGCTGCGCCGCGTGGTGGAAATCGCCGGAATGCTTTCTTACTGCGATTTTGCCGAGCAGGAGTCTGTGAATACCGAGAGTGGAAGGCTGCGTCCCGATCTGGTGGTGAAGTTGCCTGGCGGCAAACACGTGGTGGTGGATGCCAAGACGCCGCTGCAGGCATTTCTTGATGCCTTCGAAACTACCGACGAAGAGGCGCGCCGCGCTTGTCTAGCGAATCACGCGCGGCAGGTGCGCGATCACATGAAGACTCTGAGCGGCAAGAACTATTGGGAACAGTTCGAAGCCACGCCGGAATTTGTGGTGATGTTCCTTCCCGGCGAAACATTTTTCAGTGCCGCGCTGGAGCAGGATCCCGGGCTGATCGAGCATGGGGTTCTGAACCGCGTGATTCCCGCGTCACCGACGACGCTGATCGCGTTGTTGAAGGCGATTAACTACGGATGGAATCAGGAAAAACTGGCGCGCAACGCGCAGCAGATCAGCGCGCTGGGCAAGGAGTTACATGACCGGCTGCGGCTGCTCGCAGGGCACATTACTTCGGTGGGCACAGGGCTTGACCGCGCCGTCGAGTCTTACAACAAGGCCGTGGGATCGCTGGAGAGCCGGGTGTTGGTTTCGGCGCGCAAGTTTGCGGAACTGGGCGCATCCGTAGCCGACGACATTCCTGAACTCGAGCCCATCGAGACCACCGCCCGGGCGCTTTCTTTTGATTGGGACGAAGCAGAAATTCCCCCAGACACGGCCGATAACAAACGCAAGGCTGGCTAGAGCGCGACCAGTTGCCAATCATTGGCCAATTTAGAGAACGCTAATCTCAGAGCTTACTAATCGCGCCCTCTGAGGAAACTGAAAAGTACGCTGTTTCCGCCTCGCCCTCGAGCCCTCGCTCTCAAGCCCTCTTTCGATTTCAGTTCGCGCCTAAAGCTCATTGTGTTCGCGCCGATAGCGTATGTGACGAGGTTCCATAACGCGGCGCGGCGAACTCTCGTCCAGATCCCTTTCAGAACAGGCTGGAGGACTCTTAGCAACGGTGAGGACTGCTATGGCATCTCGCATCGCCAGGGCGGGGATCGCAGCCCCGCCAGCCGCAGGTTTGCTTTGGATATTCGGCAAGACCGGGGCCTGGGCAAATCGACCTAACGAGTTCATGCCGCATGGCTATTGCTATCTCTGGGACCCCTGGATTGTCTGGCTGCACGTTATCTCCGATGGCTTGATCACGCTCTCGTATTACGCAATTCCCGTCATCCTGGTTTATTTCATTCGCAAGAATAAAGATCTCCCGTTCAATGGAATCTTCTGGATGTTTGGCGGATTCATCCTCGCCTGTGGCACGACCCACTTCATGGAGATTTGGAATGTCTGGCATGGCAATTACCTGCTGGCGGGCATGGTTAAGGCAGCGACGGCGGCCCTATCCGTGGTTACGGCTGTGGCTCTCATCTCACTGGCTCCGAAAGCGGTGTCGTTGTCCGGCTTGCAGGTGGTGAATCGCCAACTGGAGGAGCAAATCGCCGAGCGCCGGCAAGCCGAGGGGGCAAGGGAGCAGGTGCTCAAGGACCTGGCCGATCAAAAGTTCGCTCTCGACCAGCACGCCATCGTGGCCACCACCGACGTGCAGGGAACGATTACTTATGTGAACGACAAGTTCTGCAGCATCAGTCAATATTCGCGCGCCGAATTAATCGGGCAGAATCATCGGATACTGAATTCCGCGCATCATCCCAGGGACTTCTTCCAGCAGATGTACCACAGCATCGCCAACGGCGAGGTATGGCGCGGCGAGATTTGCAATCGCGCCAAAGATGGTTCGATCTACTGGGTGGACACCACCATCGTTCCGTTCCTGGATACGAATGGCAAGCCCCGGCAATACATGGCGATCCGCGCCGATGTCACCGAGCGCAAGCGGGCGGAGGAGGCACGCGGACGGCTGGCGGCCATTGTCGAATCCTCCGAGGACGCAATCATCAGCAAAACTCTGGAAGGAGTGATCACCGCCTGGAATCGCGGCGCCGAAAGGACTTTCGGATACTCGTCCGCTGAAGTCATCGGCAAACCGATGATGATGTTGATTCCGCCCGAGCGCGTGGATGAAGAATCCGGCATTCTAGACCGGATCCGCCGCGGCGAGAGCGTGAAACATTTCGAAACGGTTCGTGTGCGGAAGGATGGCACGAGGGTTGATATTTCGGAGGCAATTTCCCCGATCCAAAACGCCCGCGGCGTGATTGTCGGCGCGTCAAAAATTGCCCGTGACATCACGGACCGCAAGAGAGCCGAGCAGCGGCTGGCAGCGCAGGCCGACGAACTATCACGTCAGGCAGAAGAATTAGTTCATTCCCAGAAGGCCCTCGAAACTCAGACTCTGATGCTGCAATCCGTTTTGAACAGCATGGCCGAGGGCTTGGTGGTAGCCGACGAGGCGGGAAAATTTATTCTGTGGAATCCAGCCGCTACCAGAATTGTTGGCATGGGCGCGGCGGACGTTCCCCCGGGTGAATGGAACGCACACTACGGCGTTTACCTGCCCGACACCGTTACACCGTTCCCCACTGAAAAAAATCCACTGATTCGCGCCCTTCATGGGGAGGTCAGCACGGCCGAGATGTTCTTGCGAAACGCCGAAATCGAACAGGGCACGTGGATTGAAATCAGCGGCGGTCCCTTGAAACAAAGAAACGGGGAGCAGAGCGGCGGCGTAGTGGCGTTTCGCGATATTACGCAAAGAAAAAAAGACGAACTGGAAATCCGCAAACTGAATGACGAACTCGAAGAGAAGGTATTGCAACGTACCACGGAACTGGAGGCCGCGAACCACGAACTGGAGGCTTTCACCTACTCCGTTTCTCACGATTTGCGCGCGCCACTGCGCCACATTGGCGGGTTCTCTCGAATCCTTATCGAGGATTTTGGACCAACGATGGACCCGGAGGCGCGGCATCATCTGCAGCGCATTGAGGATGGCGCTCACCGCATGGGCTTGCTAGTGGATGAACTTCTGAATCTGGCGCGTGTCGGCCGCCACACCCTTAACCTTCAAGTCACCAGCCTGAACACACTCATTGAGGAAGTTGTATCCATGTTGCAGCCGGAGGCTGCAGGCAGGGCCGTGACCTGGAAGATTTCCAGCCTGACCCCCGTGAACTGCGACCCCGTACTGATCAAGCAGGTTTTTCAGAATCTCATCGCCAACGCGTTGAAATTCACCCGGCCCCGGGAGCGAGCCATTATCGAAATCAGTCACCGCGAGAAAAATGGGCAGATCGTGATTGAGGTTCGTGACAACGGAGTCGGCTTCAATATGAAGTACATGGACAAGTTGTTCGGCGTGTTCCAGCGTTTGCATCGCGCGGAGGATTTTGAAGGCACGGGGATTGGCCTGGCGACCGCGCACCGCATTCTACACAAACATGGCGAGCGGATCTGGGCGGAGTCAGAACTGGATAAGGGTACTGCCTTTTTCTTTACTCTTGCGGTCGCCAACGCAACCCCGACTGCGGGCGAAGTGGAAAACAAAAGCGCAATTGTGGGAGCTCAATCATGAACCCTAACGAAGTCGACATTCTACTCGTGGATGATAGTCAGGATGACGTGGATCTTACCCTGCACGCCTTGCGCTCTGAAAATCTGGCGAACCACGTCTTCGTCGTCCGTGATGGAGAGGAAGCGCTGGATTTTCTTTTTTGTACCGGAGCTCATGCCCAACGTTCTTTCGACCATCCTCCGAAAATCGTCCTTTTGGATTTGAAACTGCCCAAAGTCGATGGCATGCAAGTCCTCAAACAGATAAAGCAAGACGAGCGCACCAAAGCGATCCCAGTCATTTTGATGACTTCTTCGAGGGAAGAACGGGACCGGGTAATCGGGTACAACCTGGGGGCCAACAGCTATCTGCAGAAGCCAGTCGACTTTTCCGAATTCCGCAAGATGGTGAAGTTATTAGGGTTGTACTGGCTCGTCGTCAACCAGCCGATCGTCGTCGGGGTGGCGATGCAACCAGCGATCGGTCAGGCGAAATGAGCAGTTCTGGGATCAAACTCGCATACTCGCCCTCGCCTGCGCCGAAGCCCATGCTGCGCGCCCTGTTGGTGGAGGACAACCAGCTTGACGCCGAACTGGTCTTGCGTGCGCTGCGCAAACACAACTTCGAAGTGAGCGCCCGGATTGTGCAGGACGAAGCTGGATTTACGCAGGCGGTCCGCTCCCATTGCCCTGACATCGTGTTGGCCGATTTCAATCTGCCGAGCTGGACGGGCATGGCAGCCCTGGATGTGCTTCGCCGGGAGGGTCTCGATATCCCGATGATTCTGGTTTCCGGCGCCGTGGGCGACATGACCGCGGTCGATTGCATCAAGCGGGGAGCAACCGATTATGTGTTGAAAGATGGCTTGGCGCGGCTGCCCGAGGCGGTGCGCCGTGCTTTGGACGAGAAGCAACTGCGGCAATCGCGGCGGCATGCGGAAGAGGATTTGGCCAAGAAAGTCGAGGAACTAGCCCGCTCAAACGCCGATCTCGAACAGTTCGCCTACGTCGCCTCGCACGATCTGCAGGAGCCTCTGCGCATGGTGACGGCCTACACCCAACTGCTGGCCGAACGCTATCGCGGCAAACTTGACGCGGACGCAGATAAATTCATCGGCTACGCCAGCGAGGGAGCGATGCGCATGCAGGTTCTCATTCAGGATCTGCTGGCCTTCTCGCGAGTGGGCCGGGCCGAATCAAGCGATGCGAACATCGACTGCAATGTGGTGATGGAGGAGGTTTTGCAGGCTCTGTCCGCGGCGGTTCAGGAGAGCGGCGCTGTGATCAGTTATTCCCAACTTCCACAGATTCAGGGCGATCGCACTCAGGTGGGACAAGTCTTCCAAAACCTGATCGCGAATGCCATTAAGTTCCGCGGCAAGGAAGCGCCAAAAATTTCCGTGCAGGCGGAAAACAAGGATGAGCAATGGTGGTTCGAAGTGAGCGATAACGGAATTGGAATCGCGCCGGAAAGCGCAGGGAAGATCTTTGAAGTGTTTCATCGCTTAAACGCGCGCACCGAATATCCGGGTAACGGCATCGGCCTGGCGATCTGCAAGAAAATCGTCGAGCGTTATGGCGGGCGAATCTGGGTCGAATCGCAAAGCGGATTGGGTTCCTCTTTTAAATTCACGCTGCCGGTCCAAGGCTCCGGCGAGGAGAAAGGAGCAGCGGATGAAATCGGGACGGCGGCTGCTGTTGGTGGATGACAATCCCGCGGATGTGGGCTTGGCTCGCGAGGCGTTGGCGAAGAGTGCCCGACATAGCGAGATTACCAGCGTGGAAGACGGCATGGAAGCAATGGCGTTCCTGGATCGCCGAGGGAAGCATGCGAGCGCGACTCGACCCGATCTGGTGATTCTGGATTTGAGTCTGCCGAAGAAAGACGGCTTGGCGGTATTGGCCGCAATCAAAGCGAGGCCGGAGCTGCGGCGCATCCCGGTGGTGATTTTCAGCACGTCTCAGCTGGCAAGAGATATTGCGCGCAGTTACGACCTGGGAGCGAACTGTTATGTCAGCAAGCCGGGAAATCTGAAGGATTTTTTTTCCGCGGTGGAATCAATTGAAGAATTTTGGTGCGGCTTTGTCAACCTGCCACGCCAGGGAGAATGAGAGTTCATGGATCAGAAAACTACGCAAGTATTGCTCATTGAAGACAACCCGGGCGACGCGGACCTGGTTCGCCTGCGGTTGGTTGAAGGGAAATCTCCGGTTAACGTGAATTGTGTGAACCGGCTGGCCGATGGCCTGGCCTCACTGACCGCCGAAACCCCGGCGGTGATTCTTTTGGACTTGAACCTGCCTGACAGCCACGGCGCGGAAACTTTTCGCCGGGTTATGGAGCACGCGCCCAACGTGCCCGTGGTAGTGCTTTCTGGACAGGATGATGAGGCCCTGGCCATCAAGGCGGTACATCAGGGAGTGCAGGATTACCTGCTTAAGGGAAACATCACCAGCAAGCATCTGGAACGCGCCATTCGTTATGCGGTGGAAAGGCAAGGGCTTCTGCGTGCCCTTGAAATCAGTCAAAAGCAGCAAATCGATTTCAAGAACCAGTTTCTCTCCCATGTCTCGCACGAATTGCGGACTCCGCTTACCTGCATTCATCAATACGTCACGCTGCTTCTGGATGGACTGGCCGGGCCGGTGGCGCCCGAACAGTCTGACCACTTAAAGACGGTTTTGAAAAGTGTGAATCAGTTGCACGCCATGGTTCGCGACTTGCTTGAGGCGACGCGCGCTGAAACCGGCAAGATGCGAGTCGAGCCTCGGTGTGTTGCGCTGGGCGAGTTGATTCAGCAGACCGTTGCGATGATGCGGCCTACGGCGGACGAAAAGAGAATCGGACTCGAAATCGCAGTTGACCAGACGCTTCCACTGGTGCATGCCGACCCTGATCGGGTGCTCGAAGTGCTTATCAATCTCGTGGACAATGCCATTAAGTTCACACCTCCTGACGGAGCCGTTATGGTTCAGGCATGCCGCGTGATTGCTGATCCCGGCTCGGTCTACATTTCGGTCAGCGATACAGGACGCGGGATTAGTCCTGAATCAAAAGCTTTGATCTTTGAACGACTGTATCAGGATGGCGATTCAATCGACAACAATCGTTCGGGACTTGGGTTGGGGCTGTTCATCTGCCGCGAGATCGTCCGGCTTCATCAAGGACGCATCTGGGTTTCGAGCGAGCCGGGACAGGGCAGCACGTTCACCTTTACTCTGCCGGCTTACTCGCTGGCCAAACTGCTTGCTCCGGTGGTTACGCATAATGATCGTTTGCGTACCGCCTTTGTACTGGTGCGAGTGGATCTGACGCCGTTTTCCGCTGCGCTGCGCGGCAACTGGAAGCAAACCTGGCAACAATCTCTGGAGATCCTGCAGCGTTGCGTCTATCTCGACAAGGACTTGGTGTTGCCTCCGATGGGAACGTCCAGCGCCGCGGAGACGTTTTTCGTTGTGGCCTCCACCGATATGCCGCAAGTAGGCGTCATGACCGCGCGCATTCGCGAACAACTGGAGCGCATGACGGACTTCAAAACCAAATGCAGCCTCAGTATCGTGGCTGCTCCTATTGAGGTTTCCCCGGCTGTCTCCAGCCAGTCGCTGGATCAGCAGATTGAAGCCGTTGCCGATCATGTAACCGCCATGGTCACCACCGGAATGCAAAGAAAGCACCCCGTTTCGCAGAATCCGATACGAAATTCCAACTAACGAACCACCATAAGGAGAAGCAAAATGCCGAAACCAAAGATACTGGTAGTCGATGACGACCCCGACCTGGTGCGCGCCATGCGGCTACGCCTGCGAGCTAACAACTACGAAGTCACCACCGCCAGCGATGGCTATGGAGCCATTGCATCGGCACAGAAGGATCGTCCGGCGCTCATTATTCTGGATCTGGGTCTTCCCGTGGGAGACGGCTTCGTGGTTCTCGATCGATTACAGAACAGCGATTCCCTTTCCGGCGTCCCGGTGATCGTTCTAAGTGCGCGCGATCCTCAGGCGAACGAGGAGCGTGCCCTAAAGGCAGGGGCGTCAGCCTTCTTCCAGAAGCCTGCCGACAATGACGAATTGATGAACGCGATTCGGCTAAGCCTGACACCCGCACAAGCGCAGACTCCGCCTTGGCCGTCTTAAGTTACCGCCAGAATTGACCGGGCGCACCATTGTCCCCGCACCTGATTCCATTCAGGGGCGGGGATAGCTGCGCTCGAACAGGCCGGCTCCGTTCGCTCAATTTTCCGCAATCGTCTCACGCATCAGGGCGTAAATCCCTTCCTCGCATTCAGATACACAATTCCACAGAAACATCCAAAAAGGCGTAACCGATGTTCGAAAATCCATCTATAATTTCGAAAGTGCTTCAATAGCATGGAGTTAGCATTCCTGAAGTGGGAAGCGGCATGGCAGCGAAGTTGCTCATTGATGATCGGCGGGGCGTGACTTCCACGCCCATCCAGCCCATTACGGGTTCGGGATCGCCGCCGAAACCCATGAACCGGGAAAGTCAAGTCCGATTTGTTGCCGTTCTGCTGTTTCTTCTGACAGTTGCTGCGGTTCTATTCGCCGGCTTCAATTTTGATGCCGAGCTGAAATCGGCTGTCCCAGATGACGGTGTGTGGTGGATCGAACACAGTGGTCGACTTACTGCCGACCGGGTGGATCCTAATGGCCCCGGCGCGAAGAGCGGAATAAAACCGGGCGACCAACTGGTTTCCATCAACGGGGAGGAAGTCAGGAACATCTCCGGGCTGGAGCGCCAGCTTTACCGTAACGGTGTCTGGTCCAAAGCAGCATATTCTCTGATCCGGCAAACGGTGCCGCTCGATTCCAGCGTGATTCTGGTTCCGGCGGAACGGTCGTTGAATAACTGGCTGCGGCTGATTGCGCTGATTTATCTCGGCATCGGCCTCTACGTTTTGCTCCGTCGCTGGACGGCTCCGGGATCCACGCACTTCTACATCTTCTGCCTGGTCTCGTTCATCGCCTACTCATTCAAATACACCGGCAAGCTCAATGATTTTGACTGGACGATCTATTGGGGAAACATCGCTGCGGGAGTGCTGCAACCGGCACTGTTCCTCCATTTCGTTTTAACTTTTCCCGAGAAACGCGAGTTTGTGCGTAAGCACCCGTGGTTGCTTGCTCTGGTCTATTTGCCAGGTGCGATCCTGCTGGCCATTCATGTGAGCGCGATGCAGTGGCTGCAGGCCAGCGAGCGCTTGCGCTGGAACCTCGACCGGATGGAAATGTCCTACGGGTCGCTGTTCTTTTTAGCCGCCGCCACCGTGCTGTGGTACAGCTACCAGCGTGCCAGTACGACGATTTTGCGGCAGCAATTGAAGTGGGTGACTCGCGGCACGATTCTCGCCATTATTCCGTACACTCTGTTCTACGTTGTCCCCTACCTGATGGGCACGCTGCCCGGCGCGACGATGAAGATTTCCGCGCTGTCGCTGGCCCTGTTACCTCTCACATTTGGTTATGCCATCTTCCGTTACCGCCTGATGGATGTGGACCTCATTTTCAAGCGCGGAGTGGTGTACACGCTGGCGGCGGCGATTGTGGTGGGAATGTACTTCGGACTGGTGGCTGGCGTGGCCGAACTTGTTCACATGCGGCAGCCGAGCAGCGGTCCGATTGGCTTGATCCTCGCGGTGGTGGTGACGGCGCTGTTGTTCGATCCTGTACGGAAGTGGATCCAAGATCGCATCGACCAGTTTTTCTACCGCACGCGTTACGACTATCGCCGCACCCTGCTCGAGTTTGGGCGCGAACTTGGTTCGGAGACCAACCTCGACGCGATGCTCTCGTCGCTGATGGATCGTTTATCGCGCACGCTGGCGGTGGATCGGATGGCTATTTTTCTGGCCGGTGAACAGCCAGAACAGTTCGTGCTCGCCAAGTCGTTCGGCTTGTCTTCATCCGGCAATCTGGATTTGTCATTTCTGATGGCGCCGCGGCCGGAGCCTGCAGGTCATCTCTTCTTCGAAAATACGCATCAAGTCCCGCGCGAGACTCCGGGCTCCCAGCAAACCATCGCGCGCCTGGACCTGAATTACTACATCCCATGTCACGCGCAGCAGAAGACCATCGCCGTACTCGGCCTGGGCAAGACCGCTCAAGGAGATTTCCTTTCCAGCGAGGATATGGAGTTGCTCGAGACTTTGGGCGGCTACCTGGGCATCGCGATTCAGAATGGCCAACTCTATGCATCCCTGCAGCAGAAAGCGGCGGAGTATGAGCGGCTGAAAGATTTCAACGAGAACATCGTCGAGTCCATCAACGTAGGCGTGATGGCGCTCGACATGGAAGACCGCATCGAGAGCTGGAATGCGCAGATGGAAGTGATGTATGCAGTACCACGCTGGCAGACCTTGACGCAACCACTGAAGGCCGTGTTTCCCGCGGAGTTCGTGGAAGAGTTCGATCGCATGCGGCAGAATCCGGGCATTCACAACTTGTATAAGTTCCGCCTCAAGACGCCCGCTGGTGAAGTGCGTACGGTAAACGTAGCCATCGCGCCGCTGGTGACGCGCACGTTTCTGGTGATCGGGCGACTGATCATTATGGATGACATCACCGAGCGCATCGAACTCGAAGCCCAGCTTTCGCAGGCCGACAAACTTTCGTCCATTGGATTGCTCGCGGCCGGCGTAGCTCATGAAGTCAATACGCCGCTTGCTGTGATTTCTTCTTACACCCAGATGCTTTCCAAACAATTGCAAGGCGACCCGCAAAAGTCTGGATTGCTGGAGAAGATCACGCGGCAAACTTTCCGCGCGTCTGAGATCGTCAACAACCTGCTGAATTTTTCCCGCACCAGCGGCAGCGAGATTGGCGATGTGGACGTGAACAAAGTCATCGGCGACACGCTGGCACTCCTGGAACATCAGTTCAAGGTGGCGAAGGTGGAAGTGGAGAATGCTCTCTCGCCCAAGTTGCCGGCGATTCAGGGAAATCCAGGAAGACTCCAACAGGTCTTTCTGAATCTATTCCTCAACGCCAAGGACGCTATGCCCGGAGGCGGCAAGTTACGCGTGGCTACGATGAATGGAGAGAGCGTCAGTGTGTGTGTTTCCGATACTGGATCAGGAATTGCGCCGGAGCACATCCAGCGCATTTACGACCCGTTCTTTACCACCAAGACTTCGCCTCGTGAAGGTCAGGCGCGCGGAACCGGCCTGGGTCTTTCCGTAACGTACGGCATCATTCAGGAACATGCGGGCAAGATTCGCGTGGAAAGCCATCCCGGTGCGGGAACTACCTTCACATTGGATTTCCCATTGAGCAGGAAGGCTGTCCATGTCTAACCGAAGCGTGTCTAACCGAAGCGTGTCTAAACAAAGCGTGTCTAAACAAAGCGTGTTCAAACAAGGCATTTTTGAATTGCAAGCGATCGTGACTTATCAGAGGAAGTTTGAGGCTGAATATGTCTGAAGCGGCAGTCTTTTCGCGCGCCGCAGCCAATGGAAATTCCGGTCTGGCCGGTGCGGTTCTGATCATCGACGATGAAGCGGAGATTCGTGAATCTCTGCAGACCTTGCTCGAACTCGAGGGCTTTGCTGTGGAGACGGCGGCAAGCGGGGAAGCAGGATTGCAGCGTATCGGAGAGCATCCTTTCGATTTGATCCTGCTTGATCTCACGCTGCCCGGCCGCAACGGTATGGAAGTTCTGGCTGAAATTCGCGCCCACGAAACCGGACTGCCAGTCATCATGATCACCGCCTTCGGCACGGTGGAGAATGCGGTACGCGCGATGCAGGGCGGGGCAGCAAACTTTGTCCAGAAGCCATGGGACAACGAAAAACTTCTGGCCGACGTGCGTGCAGCCGTGGGATGGCGGCGCGCTGCGGAAGAAAACGTACAACTAAAGCGCGCCCTCAAGCAGCGCTACAACTTCGAAAATATTGTCGGCAAAAGCGAGCCGATGCTGAAGATCTTCGACCTGGTCGCTCAGGTTGCGAACAGCCGTTCTACGGTGCTATTGCAGGGCGAGAGCGGGACCGGTAAAGAAATCATCGCCAAAGCTTTGCATCTGAATTCTCCGCGTCACGACCGGCCGTTTGTTCCGGTTAACACAGGCTCCATGCCCACGGACTTGCTTGAGTCCACGCTCTTCGGCCACGTCAAAGGGGCATTCACCAGCGCCATTGCCTCGAAGAAAGGCCTGTTTGAGATTGCGGATCGCGGCACATTATTCCTGGATGAAATTGCCACCATGAGTCTGGAAACCCAGGCCAAGATCCTGCGCGTGCTGCAGGATCGCAGGTTCATGCATCTGGGCGGAATCCAGGAAATTCAGGTGGACGTGCGCATTATCGCCGCCACCAACATCGATTTGCGCATGTTGGTTCGCGAAGGCCGGTTCCGTGAGGATTTGTTTTATCGCCTGAATGTGATCACGATTGAGTTGCCTCCCCTGCGCCAGCGCAGGGAAGATATCCCATTGCTGGTTCAGTTTTTCCTGAAGAAGTATGCGGAAGAAAATGACCGTCCGGTGCGCCGTATCACCCCAGAGGCTTTGCGTCCGTTGATGTCCTACTCATGGCCGGGCAACGTGCGTGAACTCGAAAATGTGATCGAGCGCGCTGTCGTGCTCTCTTCGGGCAGCGACATCACCATCGATCTGCTGCCTGATAATCTTCTGGGACGAGGCTCGTCGTTGACACTGCACGATCCGCCTACCGATGCGTCTCTGTTTGAAATCGTGGAAGATGTGGAACGGCGCATCATCAGCGACATGCTGGAGAAGTGCAACTGGAACCAGACCGAAGCCGCAGAACGCTTCAAGGTACCGCTTTCCACGCTGAATCAGAAAATCCGCCGGCTGAATATAGAGATCAAAAAGAAGACACGGGGATGACTTATATCCGGCAGCTGCTTTTCGTTAAGACTGCCTCCTGAATCCTGATCGGGTTCTCTGCTATAGTTCGAAAAAGCGCGGCTCGGTTCGCCTCGCTCTCAGAAGCGCATGGAACTGATCTCGCCCACCGATCTCGCCAAAGAAAAAGTCCAGACTGTTCAGGATTACGTTCTGTTTTGCTTGCAAGCGGTGGCAAACATCTTCCGCAAGCCGCTGTACCTGATGGATATGGTGCAGCAGGCGGATACCATCGGGGTGGGATCTCTGCCCATTGTCGTGCTTACCGGCTTCTTCACCGGGGCGGTGCTGGCGCTGCAAGCCTCGAACACGCTGGAGCGTTTCGGTTCGATCACTCTGGTGGGGCAACTGGTCTCAACTTCCATGGTGCGAGAACTGGGACCGGTACTCACCAGTCTGATGGTGGCGGGAAGAAATTCCTCCGGCATGGCCAGCGAATTAGGATCCATGGTGGTCACCGAGCAGATCGATGCCATGCGTGCTTTGGGCACCGATCCCATGAAAAAGCTGGTTACACCGCGCGTAGTTTCAACAGTATTCATGCTGTTCTTCTTGACAATCATTTCTGATTTAGTGGGTTTGGTCGGCGGTCTGGCGATTGCAAAACTCCTCTTGAAGCTCGATGCCCGGCAGTACTGGTACAACGCCTGGCAAATTCTTGTGTTTCAGGATGTATTTATGGGTTTGATCAAGCCGGTGATTTTCGGCTTCATCATCGCCTCCGTAGGCTGCTTCTATGGAATGAATGCGCGCGGCGGAACTCAGGGCGTCGGTCGCGCCACCACGCAGGCGATGGTGGCGGCTTCTGTTCTGATTCTCGCGACGGACTTGATCGTCACTCGTTTCCTGATGGCTACGCTGTCTTATCAGTAATGCCATGTCCACCCCGGTTCTGCCTCTCGATTCCGATGCGGTAAGCACGCAGAATAGTTCTGCTCGCGCCATCGTGTTTGAAGAGGTGGCGCTGGCTTTCGGAGCGAACGAAGTATTGCGAGGAGTTTCTTTCCATCTTCCGCTGGGAGAAACAAAGGCGATATTTGGTGTCGCTGGTTCCGGCAAGAGTTTGGTTCTGAAGCTGGCACTCGGGCTTATTAAACCGGACTCAGGCCGCATTACCGTGTTAGGACAAGACATCACTGAAATGCCGGAGGACGAACTGTTTGAGTTGCGGGGGAAGATTGGTATGGTCTTCCAGGAAAGCGCGCTGTTCGACTCGCTCACGGTGCGCGAAAATGTTGCTTATCGGCTTACCGAGGAGCAAGGCGTCTATGACGAAGAGATAGACCGAAGAGTACGGGAGGCATTGCGCTTTGTGGAACTGGAGCACACGCTCGACCTGTACCCCTCAGAACTTTCTGGGGGCATGCGGCGGCGCGTGGCCATTGCCCGGGCCATCATTACGCATCCCGAGTTACTGCTCTACGATTCGCCGACAGGCGGCCTCGATCCCGTGACCTCGAACACGATTATTGAACTGATCATGAAGCAGCGCGACGTCTACCATACCAGCGCTCTGTTGGTAACGCATCGCCTGCAGGACGCTTTCACCCTGGCGACCCATCAGTTCGATAAGCAAACCAGCCGCATGGTTCCGCTGCCTCCTGGAATGCATTGCGAGGTTCCCTTGAGCTTCTTGATCCTCCGCGACGGAAAAGTGATCTTCGACGGCGACATTCAGCAACTAGCGACTACGCAGGATGAATACATTCGGGAGTACATCTCGTAGGATTTTTGTAATTGGTAATTGAGAAAACCGTCAACGGGTCGTTATTTTGCGTTCATCTCTCTTTCCACATCTTCTGCTTTGGAAGGCAACGCCGCGCTGAGTTTAATCAGCTTGCCGTCTTCGGCTACGTAGTAATCATCTTCGATGCGTACGCCCAGATTTTCCTCTGGAATATAAATGCCCGGCTCGATGGTGAAAACCTGCCCGGGCCCAAGCGGCGCATCGGGATCTGTGGCATCGTGCACGTTGAGACCTACCGGATGACCCAAACCGTGAATGAAATATTTTCCCAGC
>JBAVGI010000220.1:0-1668 GCA_049684755.1 Candidatus Sulfotelmatobacter sp. | reverse complement strand
GGACGCAGCAGCGGAACGTGTACGCTAACGAAATCGGCTTGCCGCAGCGCCTCTTCAAGCTTCACATACTTGATCCAGTTCTTTTCCTTTGAGATGCCGCGGGCATGGCGCAAGTCCATATTTTCCTGAATCGCGCTGATGTAGTTATGGTTCTCATAAGCCGGGTCGTAGCACAGCATGTTCATGTCGAAGCCGGCGCACTTTTTGATCATGGCTAACCCGATGCGGCCTGTGCCGATAATCGCAATCGTTTTGCCCGTAACCTCGTCCCCTAGAAAGGGCAAATATGGATGCCAGAAGCCCCACTGGTTGTCGCGCGTGAGATGTTCAGCAGACCACATTTTTCGCGCCAGTACGCCCAGCATGAAGAAGGCGAACTCTGCGGTAGCTTCAGTTAAGACATCAGCCGTATGTGTAAAGGGTATCTTGTAGCGGTTGGCATCGGCGCGGTTGATGTTATCGAAGCCGACGGCGTATTGCGCCACGACTTTCAAACTCTTCTTACCGGCATCGAAAACTTCGGCGTCGATGGGATCGCGCAGCGTGGTGATCAGGCCGTCGATTCCGGATTTCACTTTATTGATGATCAGACTTTTCGGCGGAGCTTCCGGCTGGGGATAAACTTCGAGTTCGTAACCGCGGCTGCGCAATACATCGAGCGCGTCTCCGATATCACAAGTCGCAAAAACACGAAATTTCTTGTTCATAACTTTCTCTGGGACTCCGCGTCGTTCATTTTCGAGCGCACGCGCGGCGCGGGCTACGAATCATCGAAAATATCATACGCGAGAGCACAAAGTGCCTTGCGCGCACGGCGTTGTGTGGTATCTCCGCAAATGTGATGTAGCTCACAGACGCACGGAAGCGCCGCCCGTAAAGTTAAGGCGGAATAAAGTCATTTCTCCGTCGAAGGGCTTTCCGCCATGTCCACGATTGTCTCCCCGGCCTCTACACGGGTTTTAAATTCGAAACTGGCACAGAAGATCATGAGCGCTGATGAGGCCGCATCTCTCATCAAATCTGGCGATCAGGTTGGCATGAGCGGCTTCACCGGCTCGGGATACCCTAAGGCGGTTCCGATTGAGCTGGCGCGTCGGATTGCGGACGCGAACTTCCGCGGGCAGAAATTTCAGGTCAGCGTTTTCACCGGCGCTTCCACAGGACCTGAGCTGGATGGCGCGCTCGCCATGGCCGGAGGCATTCATCTGCGGCTTCCTTACCAATCCGATCCGGAGACGCGGAAGCGCATTAACGCGGGCGAAATGGATTACATGGATATCCATCTCAGCCACGTGGCTCAGTTCGTCGAATATGGATTTCTCGGCAAGCTCAACGTCGCGCTGATCGAAGTCACTGCCGTATTGGAAGACGGACGCCTGATACCAAGCTCCTCGATTGGCAATAACAAAACCTGGGTCGGCCAGGCGGAGCGGGTGATTCTAGAGGTCAATTCCTGGCAGCCAGCCGCGCTGGAGGGTATGCACGACATTTACTATGGTCTTGAGCCGCCACCCAATCGCGGGCCGATTCCTCTGGTGCACCCCGGCCAGCGAATTGGCACACCGTACCTGGAGGTTCCAGCCGAAAAAGTTGCCGCCATTGTGCTCACCGATTCTCCCGACCGCAATAGCGCCTTCAAGGCACCCGATGAAGCTTCCAAGCGCATTG
>JBAVGI010000219.1:0-2714 GCA_049684755.1 Candidatus Sulfotelmatobacter sp. | reverse complement strand
AAAAACGCCGCTGCCGCGCATCTACAACCTCTCCGGCCGCCCGGCTTTAGCGGCCGTTACTTAAACGTTAAGGGGGTGACAGAGTCTCGTTGCAGTTAATGCGACATTTTCTCGTTGCAACAACAGGCTGATGCCGGATCTCGCTGCTATTTGAACCCGCCGTCCCTTGAAGCGGCCGTTCCTTAGAACCAGTGATAAGCGAAAGTCAGTTGCACCCCATTAAATTCCGGGTTCTGGATTCCGAGGTTCGCGTTGGAGATGTGCGACCAGCGAAAGCCAATGTCGAAAGCCTGGCGGTTTCGCGTTCGTAAGTAAATCCCTCCACCGCCTTTCGCCATAAAATTAAAGCTGGACGTGTTGCCCGGCGGCAGATTTACGGGCGTGCTGAGACCCCCTCCCGCCAAGTCGATGTAGGGCGAAATGCCAGACGAATGCAGCGCCGAGTTCCAGCGGAGGATCACAGGATCGAAACCGATACCGTGGGTGCGCTGATTTCCAAAAGTCTTGAAGAGCGGCGCAAAATCGAAAGCGTACTCGAGACTGCCGCGACGCCAACCGCTGCCGTGCTCGCCTGTAATCTCCCATCCGGCAGATACGCCAGCGGAGAAGAATTGGGCTTCCGTAAAGGAGTTAGTAAGTTCTTCGCCGGTTTCTGCCGAGGTCCAAATGCTGAGGTCGAGACTCCCTTTCTGTCTAGCCGCGGGCAGATCATCCTGGGCGAACGCCAGGGAGGAGACGAACACAAGAAACAAAGTAAACTTTCGAATCGGCACGGAGACTGCCAGGAATCGTGATTCGCTGCTGGTTGGCGAGGGAACGGCGGATAGGCTTTCCATCTTGGTAATCCAGCTTGCTCAAATAAGATTGCTCAAACAAGTCGCTAAAATCGTACAGCGAATCCGGAAGACAAACGAAGGTTGCGGCGCTCGAAGTCTGGCGATCCGGTCTTGAGTTCGTCCACCTGATTGCGCCAACTCACCAGGCGCACCACTCGGAAATCGATCCCGAGTCCAAGGTCTTCGGCGAAAGTTGTTTCCGATGAGGATCCGGTGGCGGCATCTTCGTGGACACGCACCGCTCCGATCATCGCCTGCCCAAAGGGTCGGAACCTTCCCGTCCATGCGCCCCCGCGGAGACCGAACAGGAAATTAGTCTGGCTCACGCCGCCATACTCTCCGCTGAAATCGGCAATCGCGCCAAAATAGCGAAAGTACATTTTCTCGACAGATGTGTCCCATCCGCTGAGTCTAGAGCTTGCACTGGAAACGGGATCACAGGTGGTTGTTGTGCCGAAGGCGGGCACTTCGCAATGAGACACACCCGCGTGGGTATATCCGAAAGACACATTTCCATGATTGGGAGGAGGCTGCGGATTCTCATTCGGCTGGACTGAGGCTTTCTGCTCAGTGGAAAAGTTCATTGCTGCATCATTCTCGCGGGAGGCGCGATACCAAGGATGTTCTCCATGAAGCATATTAGCGCCTGAGCGGATTGGATTGAGAGCAACCCGCACGGTGTCGATCAAAAAGCGGTTGTCGGTGGAGTCCTCGACGCGCCGCACAACCTTCTTGTCCAGAAAGTCTTCGCCGATCAGCCAACCCGTGCCACCCAAGGGCGTCATCACGATATCAATTTGTCCCACTCCGGTATAGCAATGGTTCGTATTGCAGGGATAGGATCCGTTGGAATTCCAGGGTGCTCTATCTTTTGTGCCGTACTTTTCGACTGTGACCTCACTCAAAGGTCCAAGGTTCCACTGCGTGCTGTACACCGTATTCCACAGTGCGGCTTTTAAGCGACTCTTCCAATAGGCTTTCGTCCGGGAGAACTCGAGTCTTCTGGATTTCGGATCATTCTGAATTTGGATGAAGCCGGTAAGAGCACCCTGGATGGGATGGCCCACATAGCCGAACCAATTGGGATCGCCATCGTCCCAGCCGGACTGCGTCCATTCGGAGAGCGATTGTTTGTAGTCGCGCCAATAATGATTGAAGGGTATTCCGTTTTCCGAAACTACCCAGCGGAAGTCAGTGTGGACCACATAGGCTTGTTCGATGAGAAGGAAAGTCAGAGATTCGGTCAAGGCGCGGCCCCAATGGAAACCTTCTTTTTCCGGTTGCGAAGAGTCGGCGCTGGGCGCATCGTCAAATGCCGCCGAAGGTTCTTGGCCGCCCAGATTGCTGCCGTTCCAAAGGCTCACCGGCGACGAACTGCCCAAAAAAGTTGGGCCAGCAGCAAGACGGTTCCTCTGTGAGATGTTGCAATCGCTAAGCGGCTTGCAAAAATGATCGCAGCCAGTCGGCGTCAACTGGCATAAGCTGCATGCTGAAGCGAGAAGCACGACAGCAGCAAGCACGATTCGGCAAGGCATGGTCGCGCGAAAAGTCATGCCACCGCGCATCTCTTGAGGTCTTGAGGGCGGCCGAAAATGCGCTGAGGAAACAAATTCAACCCGATCAATTTCGCGGTACTTGAAGAAGCTTAAAGACTAATACGCATTCTTGCTCGTAAAAAATCGCAGCATGGTCATGGTGATAATTTGCAGATCAAAAGTGAGACTCCAGTTGCGAAGATAATACAAATCGTATTCCACGCGCTTGGCAATGGAAGTGTCCCCGCGCCAGCCATTTACCTGAGCCCACCCGGTGATCCCAGCCTTGAACAAATGGCGGGAATTGTAGCGATCAAACTCCTGCAGAAAACGCTCCACGAAA
>JBAVGI010000218.1:0-9667 GCA_049684755.1 Candidatus Sulfotelmatobacter sp. | reverse complement strand
ATGTGGGGACAGCCGCCCTCGGCTGTCCATGCCGAGCAAGGCTCGACTGCTGCCTGCGCTGCTGCAACTCCCGTTTCGCTTTAGAATGCTTCCACTATGCAACGCGAATTCCCTGAAGTCCCACTGGTCGGCGTCGGAGCCATTATTATTGAGAACGCCCGTGTCGTTCTCGTCAAGCGGCTTCACCCTCCACTGCAAGCGGAATGGTCGATCCCCGGCGGCGTGCTCGAAGTCGGCGAAATGGTCCGCGACGCAGCCATCCGCGAGGCCCACGAGGAAACCGGACTCACCGTCGAACCCGGCGAACTCCTCGGCGTCTTCGACCGCATTCTGCGCAATCCCGAGCAGCGCGTGCAATATCACTACGTTTTGATTGATTTTCTCTGCCGCCGGGTTGCGGGAGATCTCGCCGCCGCCAGCGATGCCGCGGAAGTCAGGTGGTTCTCGCAGGAGGAATTACCGGCGCTGAATCTCCCCGAAGATACCCTTGACGTGATCCGAAAAGGCTTCGCCAAGATAATCAACTCGTAATACTCCGCCCTGGGTCCTTTAGAAGTACTATTCCCGCCAAAAGAACATCTGTTACAAGATCGATGTGGATCCACCGGACACTTTTCAAACCGCCTACAAAGTGCGAGGTTGGCTCCCAATCTTAGTTTTGCCTTTGACAGCAGTGGCTTGCCGTAATCTGCTGCCGCCTTGGGTCTTCATGTGGATTCTATCGCTGGCCATCTATTTCAGCCTGAAGTGGCTGACGTGGTGGAGGGCGCGATCACGGATTGCTCACCCGGCGTGGCGCTCGTTAGCGTATCTTCTCGCTTGGCCGGGAATGGATGCAGACGCTTTCTTGGATTCGAGACAACAGGTACGGCGGCCGGCCCCCACGAACTGGCTCTGGGCGACGTTGGAAACGATTCTCGGCGTAATCCTGCTCTGGGGTATGGCGCGCCTCATTCCGCAGGGACAACCTCTTCTACGCGGATGGGTAGGCATGGCGGGTCTGATCCTTCTCCTTCACTTCGGCACTTTCCAGATGGTTGCTCTCCTGTGGCAAGGCTTGGGGATCAGAGCCGAGCCCATCATGTCCGCGCCTCTCCAATCCACATCCCTCGGCGAGTTCTGGGGTAAGCGTTGGAACCTTGGTTTCCGGCAGCTTGCCCATGAGTTGATTTTTCGCCCGTTCCATCGAAGATTAGGGGCGGGCGGGGCGGGCTTCCTGGTCTTCGCGGCATCTGGCCTGATTCACGACTTGGTGATCTCGCTGCCCGCTCGCGCGGGCTACGGCCTTCCCACGCTTTACTTCTTACTGCAGGGCGCCGGAGTAACGCTGGAGCGCTCGCGATTTGGCAAACGGTTCGGCTTGGGATTGGGAGCGCGCGGCTGGTGCTTTATGGTAGTCGTCCTGACGTTACCAGTCTTTGGACTCTTTCACCCGTGGTTTGTGCTGCGTGTAATACTTCCATTCATGCGAGCAATTCACGCTCTATGACGAATGCATTCGTGCAGCGGTTGTTTGACGTCGACCTATGGTTTGCTGGCGCGGCGCATTTTGTGATCCTGTTCGCCAGCTTTCAGGTGCCATATCGACTACGCTGGAAACAGGATCTGCAGCAGTTAATGCCCTTCAACCGGAAAATGCTCTGGGTGCAGAGCGGATTTACGGTACTGACGATCATTGCCTTTGGCACGCTGACGTTAGCGCTCCATGCAGAACTGCTCCGAGGCGACCGGGCTGCCTTGGGGCTAACCTGCTTCATCGGAATTTACTGGACTGCGCGCATTCTCGTTGATGCCATTTACTTTTCGCACGCTGACTGGCCCAAGGGAACCGCATTTGTCGTAGGACATGCCCTCCTGACCCTGCTGTTTTCTTTGCTCGCGGTGAGCTACGTTGGGCTGCTCGTCTGGCATGTGTGGCTGGGTGCTAATGGCTAATTAGGTTCGACCATGGTCGGCGAAAAATCATGTCTCGAGCGCGGATCATAGGAAATAATCGGCCATGGGAGTTGTCGAATCGGTTGTCTCGCTTCTCGCAATCCTGCTCGTCCCTATCCTTCTGGTTCGATTCCTCAAAAGGCCGGTCGCGGCCTTCCACCGAGCGGTCACAAACCGAATCGCGAGGCCATTTGCTTCCCGACTGCCCGGCTTTGGCGTCGTCACAAACGCGGGTCGAAACTCCGGCAAGCTTTACCGGACGCCTGTGAATGTTTTTCGAGAGCCTGGCGGCTTTGCGATCGCACTCACCTATGGGCGAGATAGCGGGTGGGTAAGAAATGTGCTGGCCGCTGGGCGCTGCCAGCTTGAGACCCGCCGTGTCACATATCAGCTTTCCGAACCCGTCATCGTGAATGATCCGACGCGACGACACTTCCCGCTTCTTGTGCGTGTAGTCCTTGGCCTCATCGATGCGAACGATTTCCTGCAACTTTCAACTTCTGTCGACGCTGCCGATGGACCTTACTCCAAATAGCCTTCCGCCCCGTCATCTTCCCACTCCGCGTCACACGCGTGACACCGCCAGCCCGGTCGCTGCACCGGAATTGGCATATGGAGAAAGGCACTCATGTAAGAAATAGGACGATCTAGTTCCTGGAAGTTCACGTCGAGCGACTGGCACTGCGGACAGCGCGGCTGCTCATACAGACCGACGCCCTGCACGTAAAGGCCCTCAAGAATCGGCTCGTCCAGAAGTTTCTGCGCGTTAGCGGCATCCAGCGCGCGCACCTTGAGTTTGATTCCGCCGATAAAGTTTGAAATGAACCAGTCCAGCCGCACCAGATTTTCGTCGGCCAGAAAACATTCGATGCCCATCGACTCGAGACTTCCCTTCGCCAACAACGCCTCCGGCAAATCGCGAAACTGCCGGATGGTCACGAGCTCGCGCACTTCCATTTCCTGCCGCGGCTCCGGTGCAGGCTCGTCGGAACACTCCAGATGCCGGCGATCCATCTCATCTTCCAGCGCGTCCCAAGCCAACTCAGTCAGCGACTCCGCGTTGCGCGCCAACCGCTGCAGTTCCCCCTCGGTCATGCCGGCGTAGGTCGCCGCAAGCCGACGCCGCTCCCGCTGCTCGTCAAGATAGGATTCGTCGAGGTAAGACACTTGGAAAGGATACTAAGACTGCGGCTAATCGGCCAACTGGCTCAAAGGGAAACAGGTAAGATTGCAGCGATAGGTTGCCACCAGACTACCCTTCTGAACACTCCGAGCCTGCGCGGGAGTGCTTGCGGACGATCATCAGCCCCACCAGCACGGCACTGACCAGCATCACGACTCTTATATACAGACCGGCGTGAAATGCCTGGTCGCCTGCGGCAGTGCGAAGAAGGCCTGACCCCGCGCTGACTGTGCAGAATGCGAAATAAAATCTCTCCATCCACCCGCGGGAAATGATCAACAGCCACAAGAGAATAGCGGAAACGATGAGGAAGATTCCGCAAAGGATCCAGGTGCTGGGCCGCACTGTGGACGACGCCCAGATGCCGGCCGAGGGAACAGCCGCGACCATCTGCCGCACCGCAATTAAAAGAAACACAAAGGAATGCACCAGCGCCACGACGGAGCGCTTGCAGTTGGTGAGGATGGAGAATCCGTCCATGTGTAAGCCTACGGTAGCGAAATTCGCTTACCCGGCGCCGTGATGCAAATCACGTTTGAGAAAAATGCCAGGCAAACAATTTCGATGGAAGAGTTGATGCCACTGCGGGAAGAAAATGGAGCCGACGAGCGGACTTGAACCGCTGACCTGCCGATTACGAATCGGCTGCTCTACCAACTGAGCTACGTCGGCTTCTAGTGGACGCTCACAGTTTATCAAATCGCCTTATCAAATCGACGACGAGACGAAGGCAGAAGTCCCCAATCCCTGGGTTCGTGAAAAGAAAAAGTGGAAAATGATGTCGATTGTCTGCGGCCACTATGCGGCGCGGGACGCAACCAGAGCGTCATACTCGCGCTCCGCCGCTCCGGGCAGCAGGATCCACATGGTATATACGCCCACGGCCGTGCCGAACGGAATGTTGAACAGCGAGATAAATCCCATAACCAGCGCCAGGACACGGGCCCAAGGCTCGCGCTGCAATAAACCCCAGCCAGTAATGAATCCCGCTGCTGCTTTGACCAGCACAAAGAGAGCGATGGCGCTCAAGAGCACATGCAGAAATCTGGTCGGCGTTTCCGGAGGAGCTCCCATTTCACGCAAGTGGGGAAACAATGTATTCGCGACAATGAAAAGAAACACGGCGCCGATCGTAGTCAAAGCTGAAACCGCCAGCCAGAGGATGCCGAGCAGATGAACGTGCTCCTGCACGCGGCTTCGCCGAGGCTGAATTGCCGTCACCGGCCCCACAACCTGCTTGCCGCAACGGCTGCAAAAACCTTGTCCCGGTTGCACCGCGGTGCCGCATCCATCGCAAAACATGATTGCCTCCGGTTTCGCAAGAACAAACGTTCAACAGAAGATACGTAAAGTTGAAGAAAGAGTTCCCTTCGCTCGTTTCTTAAGCTATTCACGTTGAATTGAGGATGGAGATTTCGCGAAATCCATCACCGCAGAAACGAAAAGGCCGCCCGGCAACAGGGCGACCTTCTCTTTTTCAAGGGAGAATAGTTCCAACAGAGGCTTGAAAATTCCGTCGAAACTTTCTGCCAAAATCTTATGGGCCGAAAAAGCAGGGTGTCAAGCAATTTTTCGCAAATAAATGTCTTTACTTTCAATAACTTACAAAACAGGTCAACACAGGGTTCAAATGTTTCAAAATGAGACTTAAAACCGCCCGGACGACCGTAAGCCGATAATCCTGAGAGAGTTAAGAACCATTCAGGGCGTCTGACGGGTTCCTGGGGCGGGTAGACGACGCCTGCGCCCCCGGTTCACTCAGGTCTAACGAGATGAACTCGGTTTGATCGTCGCGACCGAAAACTCGACCCGGAAAATAGCGCCGCAGCAATACACGAGCGCCGCCGAACGCAACGCCCGCTGCCAGAGAGATTGCGCCCCCGATGATGCACAGAAGAATAATATTGACCAGCAAGTTGGCGATGTTATTTTTTTTGTCGAAGTAGGTGTTCTCATTCCAAGTGACGCTGGCATCGTAATTCACGGCGCCTAACAGCGTCTGAGCTTCGCTCTGGGAGAGCGGTCCAGCCGCGATCGCCACGATTGGTCCGGTGCGCTTATCAAAAAATGGACCGATGTTGTCCACGGATTCCACTCCCGCCTGTGGTTGCGCGGCGTGATTCGCGGCGTCGATGCGGCGCAGATGTTCGGCCGCCAACGCCGGCGTCGGATACTCGATGAGCATCAGCGTAGCCTCTCCGCTTCCCACAGAGTATTGCCCGAGCACTACTTCGGGATTGGCGCTGAAATCGATGAGACTGGCGGGAATTGGAGACGTGATCGCACTCAGGCCTAGAGGTCCCTCGGCGTATTTTTCCGTGTTCGTCTGGTATCCGTGATGCGGCATGAAGGCGAGAATCGGGGGCAGGTTTCCGGCATTCCCCCCGGGACGCGGCAGTGCGCCGGCCAATTCGCGCAAGCTCGCTGCCGACATGACCGATAACTCGTTGAACACCGCATCGACTACTACGTGCCCGCGATAAAAGAGCACCCGCCGATCCGCCGATGCGCCCTGATCTCCGATCTCCTCCCGCGCCATGCCCGACTGCAGGTAGAACGTGTACGCGCCGAAGGCGCCGCTGGCGTCGGCAAAGCGCGCCGCCCGAACCTTCAGGGTGCGGCCGTCGTCGCTTTTGTAGGTGGCGGATTCTAAGTCCTTGAACCCGAATTCCTTGAGGAGCGCCGCGTTCGTGGGATCGGCGACAGCGGCATCCTTGCTGGATTGAGCCGCGCTCTGCATTTGCCACCCGCCAAACTGCTTGGGGAGAATCGGCGGCACCGTTGAATCGCCGGCTGCGGCAAAGACAGTGCTGGCAAAAAGAACAATAACGGAAAATGTTGCTACTGATTTGCAAAGACGCATGAAGACACCGCAAGGCACAGAATTCCCTCCTTAATTAGACCACACAGGACGGTAAAAAGTTTCCGGATGCTGATTCCTCAGGAGAACTTTCGCTGGGGTATGGTCAGGCAATCAGGCCGGTGAGAGCCTGCAGCGCGGGACTGTCGCCTACTGGCCGCCAGCCTTATCCATCTTGCTGGCCACCTTGACCCCGCTCAGCCCGTTCACATATTTGGCGATGCCGCGGTAGAGAGATTCGGCGATGCGCTCGCGGTATTCGCTGGTGGCGAGTCGATGCTCGTCGGTAGGATTGCTGACAAAAGAAATCTCGGCCAGAATCGATGGCATGTTCGCGCCGATCAGCACGATGAATGGAGCCTTCTTCACTCCGCGGTCGCGGATCGCTGGACTCTTAATCGCCAGGCCACTATGCAGCGACGACTGCACGTCTCCGGCAAATTCCCGCGACTCCTCGATCTTTTCCTTCAGCGCGATCTTCTTTACCAGATCCTGCAATTCGTAAATCGATTTCTCCGAAACCGCATTCTCGCGCGCCGCCACTTCCAATGCTTCCGGTGAAGAGGTGAAGTTCAAGTAATAAGTTTCAACTCCGCGGGCGGCGGCATCCTGACTCGAGTTCGCATGGATCGAAACGAACAAATCAGCTCGCGCCTGATTCGCAATTGCAGTGCGTGTTTCCAGCGGAATGAAGGTATCGTCCTTACGCGTATAAACGACTTCGGCGCCCAACCGCGTCTCCAGTAACTTCCCCAGACGGCGGCTAACTTCGAGGACGAGATCTTTTTCTTCCAGACCATTGGGACCGATCGTGCCGGTATCGTGTCCCCCGTGCCCCGGATCGATCACGATCTTGCCGATTTTCAGCCCTAGGGCGCGAATTAGAGAACGGTCGCCGCTGGCCGTGGGCTGCGCCTCGCGAATAGCGGAATGAGTGGTGCCTCGCGCCCGGCTCGAAGCGAGCGCGTGCTCCGTGGATTTACGGCGCGGCTCAGTTCGCTCGCCGGCTTCAGCCTGGGCGAGGCCCGAGTTTAAGGCTTCTGTTTCGTCGGAGAGATCGTTATCTACAATCTTCTTGCTGACGCCCGCATTCCGCGCGACCAGCAAATCTTTCCGGCCGACTGGAACACTTCGTTTTGCGGGCTCCGGTTGCGACTTTTCGGCAGTTCCGTCATCGTCGTCGGCATCGACTATTTTTTTCACCACACCGGACTGATTCTTACTGATAGCGGTGACTTCCCGCCGCGTGACGATCTGCGAGTTCTTGGCTTCAGCGTCCGTGGCCGGCTCCGGTGCGGCGTCCGACGAAGCATCCGTTCTCAAGGCAGCCGTTTTCGGCTCCGAGGAAGTCGAATCGCGTTCGCCGGCTGCCGCTGCAAGGCCGAACGGATTCTCCGCCATCAATGTCTCGCCAGCCTGTCCATGCTGTCTGCCATGCCAGCTCTTGCCATGAATGTCGATGATCAGGCGATAAGGATTCGGCAGCAGGAAGGCGTCGTAATCGGAAAGATTGTCGACCTCGAGTACCACTCGGGTGCGGCCCGGCGCAAACTGCGCCACTCGAACCTTCTTCAGAAACCCATCGTCCACATCGAAGCTCTTACCCACCAGCGTTGAAGCGAGTTTTGTCCCTTTCAGATCGAAGAAGATGCGCGCCGGAGTCGCGATTCTTTGCGAAGAAAACTTTACGTCTCCTTCCACATCGATGGCGACGCGAGTGTAGTCGGGGGTGGACCAATGCCTAATGCCGGTGACTCTAGGCAGACGGCCGGAATGGGGTTGCATGGGCTCGTCTCTTGTCGACGCTTCGCGCGAAACCGGCTCGTTAACGACGGATAGCCCTTCTTTATCGTGCTTCTTCGCGTCCCCTAGGGACCGCGCCGTCTCTTCAGCCGGCTGCGGCTCTTCTTCCTTCTCGCCTAGCGCTTGCTGATCAATCTCCAAAATGGCCTGACGGGCGTCGTCTGCCAGCCGATTGTGCGGATAGTGGTGCAGAAACTCCTCGAAGGACGCGCGCGCCGCCGGCGAATCGTTGAGATCGTCCTTATAAATTTCCGCAACTGTAAATAATCCATCGGCGCGATACTTGCTCCCGGGATACTCCCGGCGCAAGAACTTGTACTCCACAATAGCCCTATTCAGGATGCTGTCATCTTCGAAGCGCCGTCCCATTTCCACCAGAGTTTCCGCCACGGCAACGACGCTGGGATCCGCCTTCGAGGAAGTGGGCGCACCCAGATATACCAGCCGGTAAGCATTTACCACACGCTGATAATCCCTGCGAGTCCGGTCAAGCGGGGGCCGGCCGTTTAGCGCCTCGCGCATGCGCTCAGCGGCGGCGAAGTGCTCCCGCGCCCAGGCATCGGAATGGTGCGCGCGAGCGTGCGCCGGCTGCGCCGCCAATAAGGCTAGCACCAGCAATGCTCCCCACAGACCACGCTCCCGCGATGAGCTATTCAAAATCACCAGCCCGCGCTTTCGTTTCTGCTCGATGAATCGCTTGGTTGAACTAATTCCCTGGGTGCCTGAGAGATAACGACAGATAAAAAGATAAGTAACAGATGCCGCAAACTTATTCAGTGTTGCTGATGTAAAGCACGCCTCGCGCATCTCGTTGAACGCGAACGGGATCGCGCGAAATTTCATTCGTGCTGGAGGCGGAATTGCCATAGTAAAGGTTGGTAATCCGCCGGACATAGTTCTGGGTCTCCGCATAGCGCGGCACGCCTGAGCTGCGCGCCACCGCTCCCGCACCCGCGTTATAGGCGGCCAGGGTCAGTTTGATGTCGCCGCCATAACTTTCCAGCAGTTGCTTTAGATGACGAACCCCGGCGTCCACATTTTGTTCCGGATCAAACGGATTATTTACCTTCAATTGCCTCGCCGTGGAAGGCATTAACTGCATCAGTCCCATCGCGCCTTTGCGCGAAACTGCGTTCGGATTGAAGTTCGATTCCACTTTCACCACCGCCCGCACCAGGTTCGGGTCTACGTTGTGCCGCGCGGCGGCTTCCTCAATGGCGTTATCAATGTCAGCCGCAGTGGTGAGCGCGCCACGGAAATTGGCAGCGACAATTTTGGCATTGGCCGACTGATTCGACTCCCGTCCAACGTATTGGCTCACTTCCGCCGCCGCCGATCGCGCAGCGCGCATAGCTGCGGCATTCGCCGGGGGCACTGGCTTCCAGCGATTTTCCTTGGAACTCCAATACATCAGCGTCCGTCGCGGTGCTTCCGCCTCCGGCGCGCGCCGGGCCCGACTTGTGGGCGCAGAATCGTTAACGTAAATCGTGCGGCCATGATCATCGGTTGCGGTGATCTTTTGGGGACCTCCGTCACCGTCCTCGGCGCGGAGTTGTGGTGCTAGAAGAAAAGCGGTCGCGGCTACGGTGCTTGCCATCAGTGCGATTTGCAGGCGCTTTCGCATTACCGGGCTTCTATGCTCCTCATTGGCGAAACAGACTTCACCCTCGCATATTGCTACCCGGAACCTGACGGAGAATTCCTAAACCAGAGTAAATCAATTATAGGCGCGCTAGAAACGCAGGGCAATCACTCCGAAGGCTGTAGAACCACTGAAGTAATCTCGGTAAGCGACTGAAAAGGCTGAGGTTTAACCACTGGTAACTAGCTCAGGCCGTCTTCTCCAAAGCCAGCGCCAGGGCATCGAGCGATAATGATCGCAATAA
>JBAVGI010000217.1:0-1592 GCA_049684755.1 Candidatus Sulfotelmatobacter sp. | reverse complement strand
AAACCTGGGGATTCGCTGGGAGTATGGTGCTCCGATTACGGAGCTGGACGGCCGTCTGGTGAATTTGGATACTACTCCGGGATTTGGCGCGGTGGCGCCCGTGGTCGCTAGCAGTCCGGTGGGACCGTTGACGAGCCAAACTTATCCGAGCTCCCTGGTGCGGCCAGACCGGCATGACTTGGCGCCACGCCTCGGAATTGCCTGGCGCCCACTTTCCGGCTCATCCATGGTGGTTCGCGCGGGATACGGAATTTATTACGATTCCTCGGTCTATCAAACAATCGCGCTGCAGATGGCGCAGCAAGCTCCGCTTTCGAAGAGCTTGAGCGTTCAAAACAGCCCGGCGTGCCCATTGACGCTGGCGAATGGATTCGTCAACTGTGCTGGCACCACCCCTGATACCTTCGCTATCGATCCGAATTTCCGCATTGGCTACGCGCAGAATTGGCAACTGGCGGTGCAGCGGGATTTGCCCGGCTCGCTGCAATTGACGGTGACCTATCTCGGCATTAAAGGTACGCGCGGCGTGCAGGAATTTCTGCCGAATACATATCCCGTCGGGGGCGCGGACCCATGTCCCGGTTGTCCTCTCGGATTTGAATACCTGGCCTCGAATGGCAATTCCACGCGCGAAGCGGGGCAAGTGCAGTTGCGGCGCCGGCTGCATAATGGGCTTACCGCGACGCTGCAATACACCTACTCAAAATCGATCGACGATGATTCGGCGATGGGCGGCCAGGGCGCTACCGCGCTTGCGCAAAACACGCCGCAAAATGCTTTTAACCCCTCGGCGACAACGGGCGGAGGTGCAACGCAGGGCAGCCCGAATGCGCCCACCATCGCGCAGAACTGGCTGAATCTGAATGCCGAGCGCGGACTTTCCGCTTTCGATCAGCGCCACCTTCTGAACGCGCAATTGCAATACACCACCGGGATGGGCATCGGCGGCGAGACGTTGCTGAGCGGCTGGCGGGGCGTCCTCTTTAAGGAATGGACGTTTGTTACACAGATCATCGTGGGTAGCGGCTTGCCGGAGACGCCCATCTATCTTGCCGCGGTGCCTGGCACCGGCATCACCGGGAGCATTCGCCCGGATTACACTGGAGCGCAGATTGACGCAGCGCCTTCCGGTTTGTTTTTGAATCCGGCGGCGTATAGCGCGCCACTGCCGGGCCAATGGGGCACCGCCGGAAGAGATTCGATTATCGGTCCCATGGAATTCACATTGAACGGATCCCTGGCACGCACGTTCCGTTTGCACGGCCGCTTCAATCTCGATGTGCGCATGGACGCGACCAACCTTCTCAACCACGTCACATTCACGAGCTGGGATACGATCGTGAACAGCACGCAATTTGGCGAACCAACCACGGCCAATCCCATGCGCAGCATGCAGGCCACCATGCGCCTGAGGTTCTAATCATGCGACGTCTTATCGCCGTAATGTTGTTATGGAGCCTGGCTGTGAATGCACAGCAGATCGGGCAGAATACGCCTCAGGGAGGCAATGCGCCGGCCAAAATCACGGTGAGCACGCAGTTAGTGGTTGAGACCGTGGTGGTGAAGGATAAGAAAGGCACGCCGATCGAAGG
>JBAVGI010000216.1:0-2847 GCA_049684755.1 Candidatus Sulfotelmatobacter sp. | reverse complement strand
CCGCAGCTATTGCCGCGAAACTCAGCGAGAGTCTGCGCCAACAGTTTGTGGCAAGTGGCATTCCCGAAACAGCACAAGCCTTAGCCGTCGTCTCGAAACAAACGAAGCAAGTCGCGGGAGAGTTTGATCGCTCGTCCAAGCAACTGACGGATTCCTATCGAGGCGCTGCCAGCGATGCCCGCAGGGCGCTCGATGAAATACGCGGAAGCATCGAGTATGCCACGGCCACCGCGAAGCGAGCCGCAAACGATCTAACGCACACGTTCCTCCGCGAATACAAGTGGTCGGTCCTCGTTTTGTGCAGTGTGGCTCTGGCCGTGGGATTTGCGCTGGGAACTTTGTACTACCGCTGGATCAATTCAGCGGCACCGGAACCAACCCCAAACACTGTTGTGGTTCCGTCTAACCCCGAGGCAGCAGCGCCTAGCACCACCACAAGTCACCCCGCCCGCACGATTCAAAGGAAGTCCACATCGAAGGATCGGACGACGCAATGAAGCACACGAACAACATTCCACGCATCCAACGTTTTCTTTCGCTTCCATATGAATGCAACCGGAACTGCGAAGAACCCGTCAAGGGGCAGGCCTGCTGGCGCGGCTCCCTCCGGTCGCCCTTGACTGAACCTTCGCAGTTCCGACCCAACCCGCAACTATGGAAGCGAAAGAAGAAAATCGAAATGTCACAGCCTTGGTCCCGCCGGAGTCAACATGTGTTCCCAATCCCAGCCTCCCACTTCTAACCCGTCTTCCCACCAAAGCAGCTATCAATTCACAGTCGGCGGCGAAATGGAGCCGCTTGCTGACGCCGAGGCAGCGGCTGAGTTTCTACAGGTGAGTCCGCGTCGCATCCTTGAGTTGGCACGGCGTGGTGTTCTTCCCGGTTATCCGCTTGGCAGTGGCCCCCGCCACCTGTGGCGATTCCGTCTTTCAGAACTTGCTCGTCTCTGTTCGCAGGCAGGGTACAATGCGAACGGCAGTCTCACGTGCCTAGAGGAGAAATCTGAAATGGCACAGAGACATCAACGTGGTTGGTTAAAGAAAGAACGACGCAACAACGGTGAAACTTGGATGCTGTTTTTCCGCACAACTCGGGAATCCGACGGTAAACGAGTTGAACAAAAGGTTGCGGTAGGAACCGTCCGCGACTTGCCGACAAAGGCCTCGGCCTGGGCGGAAGTGGAAAGACAGCATATACACATAAACAAACCGGACTTTCGTAAGCGCGCGACGTTTGCGGACTTGGCTCAGCACTACCAACAGCACGAGCTAGGCGAGCGGCGGAGTGCGATTGTTGATCCGAAAGCCCACACAACCATCGCAGGATACAAACGAGTGCTACGCAATCGTCTGCTACCGCGATGGGGCAAGCGAATGGCGCTCAGCATTCAGCCGTTGGAAGTCGAAGAGTGGCTTTCTGCGGTGAAGGAAGAGGAACTGCTGGAAAATCCAACTCTCGACAAGATGAGACGGGTCATGTCGTTGGTTTATAAACACGGCCAGCGCTATGGTCTCATTTCGCGTCGAGAGGAGTGCAACCCGCTACGCTTTGTCCGCTGCAAGACCATCAGCAACTACGAAGCGGTGATTCTGAGTCCGGAGCAGGCCTTCGCAGTTTTGGTAGATCTGCCGGAACCGGAAAGAACCCTGACGCTGCTCGCTGCCAGTACTGGCCTACGCATCTCCGAGTGCTTGGGCTTGCAATGGCTGGATGTGAACTTCGACGGATCGCTCATCCATGTGCGGCGTACTTGGACTTGGGGAAAGGTCGGACAACCTAAGAGCAAGGCGTCACAAGCTCCGGTTCCGATGCATTTTCTGCTGGCAGAATTCATGCGGGCGTGGCAAATCCGCACGCCCTACCCACAACCCGAAGACTGGGTATTTCCCAGCTTCAGACTGGGCGGTAAGAAGCCGCGGGCGGCAAACATGCTGGTGGAAGACTATCTCCGGCCAGCAGCCGTAAAAGCGGGAGTGATCGCCGAGGGAGATCCATGCCGTTTCGGATTCCACAATTTACGGCATTCGCTGGCATCGTTTCTGGTCCGCAGCAAGACCGACCCGAAAACGGTGCAAGCATTGCTGCGGCATTCCGACGTGAAGACTACGCTGCAACTGTACGCACACAGCGTAAGCGCGGACCGGATGACAGCCCAAGGGGAAGTACTTCAGGCCATTCTTGGCGGCGCTACTCCCGCTAACAGCGGACTGAATGCGGACTGAAGCGATTTTGCTGATTCGATCTAAGTGCTTTGAAATGTGGTGGCCAGGGACGGAGTTGAACCGCCGACGCCAGCCTTTTCAGGGCTGCGCTCTACCACCTGAGCTACCTGGCCACTTTCGAAACCCGTTACCAGCGGGCTGCGAGGACGCTTCGCTTCACGACTTGAGGCGGGATTACCGACCGAATGAAACACACGGCCGGAAGCGTGTGGAACGCATCGATTATAGCAACCACATCCATTTCCCTCAACGCCGCTCGTGCCTGACTTTTATCCCGCGAAACTCTTCACAAACTCCACCAGACTGCGCAGCGCAATTCCCGACGGGCCCTTTGCGATCCACGGCTTCTGATCTTCCATCCATGCCGTGCCGGCGATGTCGAGATGAATCCACGGGGTGTCTTCGGCAAACTCTTTCAGAAACATTGCCGCCGTGATCGCGCCGCCCCAGCGTCCACCGGAGTTTACGATGTCGGCGATCGAACTGCGAATCTGTTCCTTATATTCGTCGTCGAGTGGCATGCGCCACATCTTCTCGCCTGCCTTTGCATTCGCGGAATGAAACCTGTTGTACATATCGTCGTCATTGGCGAAAACACCCGCATTGTTGTAGCCCAGCGCGACCA
>JBAVGI010000215.1:0-6233 GCA_049684755.1 Candidatus Sulfotelmatobacter sp. | reverse complement strand
CGCACCCCGGCATCCTGGACATCGATCACAACCGCATCCAACTGCTTTAACATGTCCACCGGCGGACGCCGCGCTGCATCTTTGGCTCCGTAAACGCTGTAGACAGGAATTCCGGTTGCCGCGTCTTTCGAGTTATTCACGTCGGTGGTATCCAGCGTTCCGGTCACGCCATGCTCCGGACTGAAGATCACGTCAAGAGAAACACCCGGCGCCTGCGCCAGAACGTCAATGGTTCTGCGCCCGCCGGCGTCCACGCCAGTTTGGTTGGTAAGCAGGCCAATTCGCTTTTTACGACCGGCAACCTGCAACACATCGAAGCCATGCTCTTCGAGGACATCGATTCCTGTCTTCACATTGCCATTGCGCGTGCTCATGCGCCGCGTCGCACTTTGCGCTTCGTTGTAGCCAGTGATGCTCTCCCATCGCAGCGCTTCTTTCTCGCCGGCAGTCAGTGGCAAGGCAGCTGCGACTGCAGTCGCAACTTCCGATCGCAACGCAATCGCATTTCCCTTCCCGCGAGGATGAACTGCGTTAGTCAGCAGAATGATGTAGGTCTGCGTTGTCGGATCGATCCACATCGATGTTCCGGTAAAGCCGGTGTGCCCGTAGGAGCCGATGGGCAGAAGATCGCCGCGGTTCGAGGAGAACGGAGAATCAATGTCCCACCCAAAACCGCGCAGGACCGGAGCCGACGGAGGCTGCTCCGGCTGAGTCATCTTCTCGACTGAAAGAGGAGAAAGAATTCCTCCGCCGCCATTCAGCAAGGCTTGAGCAAACTTCGCCAGATCGTCCGCGGTGGAAAACAATCCGGCGTGACCGGCCACGCCGCCCATTCGCCGGGCCGTCGGATCATGTACCACGCCGCGCAACATATGCTCGTTTTCGTCGTACTGCGTGGGCGCGATCTTCCCCCGCCATACTGACGGCGGCAGGAAGCGCGTATGCGTCATCTTGAGTGGCACGAAAATGTGGCGTGCGCAATATTCGTCCAGCGACTGGCCTGAAACTCGCTGCACCAGTGCGCCCAGCACGATAAAGTTAATGTCACTGTAGGAAAACCTCGAGCCCGGTAGATCTTCCGGAGTTTCTGCAAACGCCATACGGTAGGCGGTATCTTTGCCTTCCCATGGCGATTTCAAATCGAGGTCCGGGGCCAGCCCGGAGTAGTGCGTCAACAATTGCCTTACTGTGACGTCGTCTTTTCCGTTCTGCGCAAACTCGGGTAGGTACTTTGCCACGGGATCATTCAGCCGCACCTTGCCTTGCTCGACCAGTTGCATCACCGCCGTGGTGGTCGCAATCACTTTGGTGAGGGATGCCAGATCAAAAATCGTATCCAGCGTCATGGGCTCGCGGCGCGGCTCCAGCGCGCGATAGCCGTAGGCCTTCCTATAGATGACGTGCCCGTTATGCCCGACCACCAGAACGGCGCCGGGAATACTGCCATCGTGGATGGCTTGCTCGATGACGGCATCGACAGAGTTCAGACGAATTGCAGCCGGGGGTCGCTTGGCATCTACCGCAGCCAAAGCCGTTAGCGAAGTCGCCAAAAGAATGCCGCAGACTACGATGGGCGAAATAGACAAGTTTGATTTAAGAGAAAGGATGCTCTGACTCTACACAAGCACGGCCCATGACTCAAGAAGCGCAAGTAACGTATACCGCGGATGCCATATCATGATTGCATATCTTTCGAGTTCTTCATGCCATTACCAGTCTCTCTAACGGCGCTACTCGACGCATCTGAGGATCAAGATCGCATCTTTACTTCCGCTTTCTCGGTTCTACAAGAAGCGATCCCCGAGCGCACTTTCCCGGCGGCTTCCGTGGCCATTGCGGTCCAGGGAAGGCTGATTGCCCTCAAAGGCTTTGGCCGGTTCACGTACGAAAGCGGCTCGCCACCCGTCACGCCCGCCACGCTTCTCGATCTCGCATCTCTCAGCAAGGTGGTAGCCACGACATCCACGGCGATGCTTCTTTACCAGCGCGGATTGCTCGATCTCGATGCGCCCGTCGCAGCCATCGTGCCCGAATTCGTGTGCGACGCGGAAAAGGATCTCCGCCGTCGGGAAGTAACGTTTCGCATGTTGCTGGCGCACTCTTCGGGATTGCCGGCATATGAGAAATTGTTTTTGAGGGCGCGCAGTCGTGACGAATTGCTGCATGAAGTTTTCGCTGCACCACTCACCGCGGATCCGGGCTCCCGCGCGGAATATAGTGACATCGGATTTATCCTTCTCGGGGCTGCTCTTGAACGCATCGCCGACGAATCGCTTGACCGATTCTGCCGGCGCGAGATTTTTGCGCCGCTCGGCATGACGCGTACCGCGTTCAACCCGCCGTCAGAGATACGCGCACAAATTCCCCCTACCCAAGATGATCAACATTTCCGTCATCGCATCATCCAAGGCGAGGTGCAGGACGAGAACGCAAGCGTTCTCGGGGGCGTTGCTGGACATGCAGGAGTCTTTTCTACGGCCGCCGATCTCGCTCAATTCGGCCATGCGATGATCAGTCCCGGTGCGCTCATTCGCCGCGAAACGATTGCGCGGTTCACCCGCCGCGAATCCGCGCCTGCCGGCACCTCTCGCACTTTGGGATGGGATACTCCGTCCGCGCCTTCGCAGTCGGGAAAGTATTTCGGGCCTGGATCCTTTGGCCATCTGGGGTATACGGGAACATCCTTATGGATTGATCCTGACCGGCAACTCTCCATCACTTTACTCACCAACCGCACCTGGCCCGATTGCTCCAGTCAGGCAATCAAACAGGTGCGTCCGCGATTTCACGATGCGGCTATCCTGGCGCTGGAGAAGACCGAATGACGTGGAGAGCGCGAATCACCAGACTCTGATGAAGTAGGTCCTATACCAAGTTTGTTTTCATCCTGGACGACTCAAGAAAGGCTTCCCGCTTGAACCCAACCCGCAAGACTAAGGTTAATTTAAACCAGGTTAACCCAAGCCGAACCAGCCTACGCAGCCTTCGCACCGAGCAAGCCAACAGCGCCGCGGCAGATCTCGATTGCAAATCCTCGCTCGAGATTGCGCGCCTGATGAACGCAGAGGACGCCACCGTTGCGGGAGCCGTCGCTCGCGTCTTGCCCCAGATTGCGCGGGCTATCGATTTAGTTGTCGCCGCGCTGCGCCGCGGTGGACGCCTCATTTACGTTGGCGCGGGGACGAGCGGCCGCATCGCCGCTCTGGATGCTGCCGAGTGTGCGCCCACATTCAACACCGATCGCGTTCAGTTCATCATTGCTGGAGGCGCCAAAGCTTTGGCCACAGACTCCGAGATCAGCGAGGATGACGCGAAGCAAGGCCGCGAGGAAATGGCGCGCCGCAAACCCGGAAAGGACGATGTCGTGCTCGGCATTGCTGCCAGTGGACGAACTCCGTATACCGTCGCCGCCGTCAAATTGGCGCGCGAGCGTGGCGCCCGTACCATTGCCCTCACTTGCAACCCCAACTCTCCACTGGAACGCGCCGCAGGCTTCGCCATCGTCGTTCAGGTCGGTCCTGAGGTGCTGGCTGGATCGTCCCGGATGAAAGCTGCCACAGCCCACAAGATGGTGCTCAACATGATTTCCACCGCCGCCATGAGCCGTCTCGGTTATGTCTACGGCAGCCTCATGGTCAATGTTGTGCCGAAGAATGAGAAGCTCACACAGCGCGCGGTTGCCATCCTGGAAAAGGCCTCCGGAGTCGATTCCGCCGCTGCCCGCGGGGCGCTTGTGGCTTCCGGGCATCGCACCCCCGTGGCTGTTGTAATGCTGATCGCCGGGGTAACTCGGGCTCAGGCCGTCGCCGCGTTGAAAAAATCCTCCGGCAATGTGCGCCAGGCCATTTCGATCGCAGGTCATAAGTAGAACGCAGCTTGAACCTGCTCTTGTTTGACCAGCTTCCTTGTTTGACCCTCTGGGCACAGTCATTTACCTTGAGAGTGCCGTTTCCACTTCGCGCAGCGAGGTCCGCGGCGCGAGGCTGCTTCCGTTAATGGACAAAAAACGAATATTGGCCAGTGCCGTTGTGTTCCTGATCCTGGCCGTTCTGGTTTATTTGCAGTATCGCCACTGGCAAAGCTTCGACTGGGGCACCTTCTGGGCGGAAACTCATCGCATCAGGAAAATCCACGTACTGCATGCGATTGTGCTGATCTACATCGGATACTTCCTGCGTGCAGTACGGTGGAAGATTTTTCTGCAGCCGGCGCGTCCCCACGCCAAGATGATCGATATGGTGTCCCCGACCGTGATTGGATTCACGGGCCTGGCGCTGTTGGGGCGTGCGGGAGAGTTCATTCGTCCTTATCTGATCGCCCGGCGCACCGATCTTCCTTTTTCTTCGCAGCTTGCGGTGTGGACGGTGGAGCGGATATTTGATGTTGGAGCGTTTACGGTATTGATGGTGCTGGCAATTTTTCTGCCCAGCGCACTGCCGGCGATTCCGCATCCGGAATATTATGTGCGGTTTCGCGAAGGCGGATTTTTGTTGATCGGAGTTGTACTGGCGCTGACGGTCGCCGCGATCGTGATTCGCCGCAGTGGCGACGCGGTGGCGCGATGGGTGGAAGAGCGGTTCGGACATCTCTCCGCGAACTTTGGCCACAAGCTGGCACAAAGAATTCGGGAATTCGGCACGGGGCTCGACACCATTCACGGCCCTATATCGCTGCTGATGTTAAGTCTGGTTTCGGTTGGAATGTGGTACATCATCGCGCTGGCGTACAAGGAAGTGACGCACTCCTACGGCGTGGCTTCACTCGATATCCCGGTGTCCCAGGTGTTGATTCTGATGGGAGCGAGCATGCTGGGATCGATGCTGCAATTACCGGCGGTAGGCGGCGGCTCGCAGATGGCAACCATTGCGGCGCTTTCCAGTGTCTTTGACGTTCCCCCGGAAATGGCAGCGAGTTGCGGGATTTTGCTCTGGCTGGTTACGTTTGCTGCCGTGGTTCCTTTGGGACTTATTCTGGCGCATCATGAGAGATTGTCGCTGAGAAAGCTGTCGGAAGAAAGTCATCGCAGCGAAGAAGCGGAGCTTAGCGGACCTCCCGCCTGAATGCTCATGCTGTCTATTACGTAGGTACCGGCGGGCGGTGCGGGTAGCACTCGCCTGTTACAATTTCTGTATTAAATCCTAAAAATCCATTTTGGTTCGGCAGTTTCGTTTCCGCCAACATCAGCGCCATGAAATGTCCCTTTTGCGGATTTGCCAACGATAAAGTCGTAGATTCGCGCGAGAGCAAGGAGGCGGAGTCCATCCGCCGCCGGCGCGAGTGCCTGAAGTGCAGCAAGCGTTTCACCACCTACGAGCGCATCGATGAAATCCCATACATGGTGGTGAAAAAAGACGGTCGCCGGGAAAAATTCGATCGCCAGAAAGTTTTGAATGGATTATTGCGGGCTTGCGAGAAGCGGCCGGTGCCGATCAGCAAGCTGGAACAGATTGTGAACGAGGCGGAGTCGTTCGTGATCGAGTCGCAGGAACGCGAGCGCAAGACCAGCGAATTGGGTGAGCTGATTATGAATCGCTTACGGCGCTGGGACAAAGTGGCCTACGTGCGGTTTGCTTCGGTCTATCTCGACTTCAAAGACGTCAATGAATTTATGAACGAGTTAAGAGACCTGGTGAAAGCGAAAGAGGCAGGAGATATCCGAGGCAAGACCCAGAAAGCCTGACGAAACAGGAATAGATTATGAGTCATAGAGTAACCCTGATCCCCGGCGATGGCATCGGACCGGAAGTAAGCAAGGCCACAGTCCGCATTCTGGAAGCGACCGGCGTGAAGTTTGATTGGGAAACATTTCAAGTGGGCGCCGATGCGTTCGAGAAGTACGGCGAATACATTCCGAAAGATGCCCTGGAATCGATTGAACGTACTCATGTGGGCTTGAAGGGTCCGGTGACTACGCCCGTGGGTGGAGGCTTTTCCAGTATCAACGTGGCGCTGCGCCAGAAATTTGAGCTGTATGCGAATTTCCGTCCTATTCGGAATCTGCCGCATATTCCCACGCGCTATCCCGACGTGGATCTCATTATCGTGCGGGAAAACACGGAAAGTCTGTATTCCGGACTGGAGCACGAAGTGGTGCCGGGCGTGGTGGAGAGCCTGAAGATCATCACCGAGAAGGCCTCAACGCGTATCGCCAAATTCGCCTTCGAGTATGCGCGCAAGAATCAACGTAAGAAAATCCACGCCATCCACAAGGCCAACATCATGAAGTTGTCCGA
>JBAVGI010000214.1:0-4229 GCA_049684755.1 Candidatus Sulfotelmatobacter sp. | reverse complement strand
GTCGCAGACGAAACCGGCGCAGGCCCAGCCGTCTGCGTCACAGTCTCAGACGTCGGCGGGAACTGCTCCCGCGCCAATGCCCTCGGCCCTGCCGGCGCCCACCACCATGGATCAGGTTGTGGACCGTTTCATCGAGCGCGAACACGGCCTGATGAAAGCTCTAGCGCAGCGTACGCCTGTGGTGGAAACCTATCTGCAGAATCTTACTGCCGATCCGCAACTCGGCCCGGTCCCCAGTGGCGACCATTATTTTCTGGGACGCCTGGATATGGGAGAGACCGTCGACCGCAAGGACTACCTCAAAGAGCAAGACAAGGGGATGGAGACGCGGCTGATGGGCGGCTTTAATAAGCTCTTCAAGGTCGAGTACCAGCCCATCGGTTTCTCCTGGATGGTCTATGCCGACCGCACAGATTTCGACCGCGAGCACTATGAGTTTCATTATGTTCGCCGTGAATTCCTCGGCGACGTCCGCTGCCTGGTGTTCGATGTCACGCCCAAAAAAGGCTCAGGTAGAGGACGCTTCCTGGGCCGCCTCTGGGTCGAAGATCTGGAATTCAATATCGTTCGCTTGAATGGCACTTACTATCCGGCTCCGCGCAACTCTTATTTCTTCCACATGGACAGCTGGCGCCTCAATCTGATTCCCGGCTATTGGGTACCGGCTTACATCTACAGCGAAGAGGGCGACTTCAGCGCAGGCGTAAAAAACAAGATCGCTTTCAAGGCGCAAACCCGCATCTGGGGCTACGATCTGAAAAAAGAAGGCAAGGACGACGAACTCACGCAGATTCGAGTCGACAGCGTGAAGGACGAAAGCGCCACCACGCAAGATGCTTCGCCGCTGCAGGCCGAGCGAGTTTGGCAGCAGCAGGCGGAAGATAACGTTGTCGACCGCCTCACCAGCGCAGGATTGCTGGCGCCCGAAGGCGATGTCGATCACATTCTGCAGACTGTGGTCAACAACCTTGAAGTCACCAACAATATCGACCTGCCGCGTCCGGTACGCACTCGCGTGCTGCTCACCGCGCCACTTGAAACTTTCAGCGTGGGGAATACCATCGTGATCAGTCGCGGATTAATCGACGTGCTTCCCGACGAGGCCAGCCTTGCCGCCGTGCTCGCGCATGAGCTCGCGCATATCGTTCTCGGCCACAACCTGGGCAGCAAGTATGCGTTCAACGATCGCATGTTGTTCTCTGACGATTCCACTTACAACAACCTGGGCTTCAAACATATTCCGGAAGAAGAAGCCGCAGCCGACAAGAAAGCGATCGAACTGCTGAACAACTCGCCTTACGCGCAAAAGCTCGATAACGTCGGCCTGTTCTTGAAAGCGCTGCAGGCCCGCGCTCCGCAGCTCAACGCGCTCCTGACCACGCACCTGGGCAATCCGCTGGCGGAAAACGGCACTATCACCCGTCTCGCCGCCCTCGATACGAAAGGTCCGGCGCTCGACAACAACAAACTGGATCAGGTCGCCGCTCTGCCTTTGGGCGGACGCGTGAAGATCAATCCCTGGAACGATACGGCGGAGATGGTAAAGACTGCGCCAGTGGCGATCACTTCGGCACGCGACAAAATGCCGTTTGAAGTCACGCCGTTCTATCCGCGGTTGGCACGCTGGGGCGCGTCGAACTCGCCGACGGCGACGCCGAGCACTGCCGCTAACTCAGGTTCGGGCAACTAACAACCTCTACTCCAAGTTGCAATAAGACGAGGCCGGGATCCGGAATCACCTTCCGGGATACCCGGCCTTCGTTTTTCCCGCGTTCGTGTTCGTGTGGGGACAGCCACTCGCGGCTGTCAGACCGGGCGAAGGCCGGTAATCAAGATGAAGCAGCCAGCGAATCCGATCTATTTAGGTTTGGCCTTCCCCGGCAGCCCCGCCGGATTCTCGTGCGTCCGCTCGCGAAAACTCCCGCGCATGCCGGCTGCCAGCGAAACGCTGGATTCGCCAAATTTGTCGCGCAACCGATCTGCCGCAGCCAGCGCATCCTTCCAGCGTTGCTGGCGGTTACCATCCAACAAATTAATCTGCTCCGTCTGCCCCTCAAACGACGAAGCCTGCACTCCGAGCAGGCGGACTTCCCTGCCCGCTTTCCAATTCTTGCGAAAAAGTTTCCGCACCTCTTCGAAGATTTCACCGTCAAGCTGCGTAGGAGCCGGCAAGCTATGAGCTCGCGTGATTGTTGTGAAATCTTTATAACGCAACTTGAGTTGAATCGTACGTGCGTAAAATTTTGCTTCGCGCAAACGACGGCCGACCATTTCTGACAGCCGCATCAGCGTTGCTTCCAACTGGTTCGTGTCCGCCGTATCTTCGTTGTAAGTGTGCTCGTGACTGATGGATTTTGCTGCCGTGTCGGCGCCCACTTCGGAATCGAACCATCCTCCGGCATCTTCACCGCGCGCCTTGCCCGCGAGCGCCAGGCCCCACTTGCCGAATCGCTCCTCCAGTTCGGACTCCTCCAGCCGCGCGAGGTCGCCCACTTTCTTAATGCCGAGCGCGTGCAGATGGCTCTCCATCACCTTGCCAACGCCCGGAATCTCTCGCACATCCAGCGGCGCGAGAAATTTGGGTTCTTCTCCCGGAACAATCCACAACACGCCGTTAGGTTTTGCCTGCGCGGAGGAAACTTTCGCAATCAGCCGCGACGATCCGATGCCGATGGAGCAATTCAGTTGTGTTTCTTCTTTCATCCGCTGGTGCAATTTGTGCGCTGCGCGTAGCGGTGGCCCATGCAGGCGCGCGGTTCCAGTCATGTCGAGATAAGCTTCGTCGATCGAAGCCATCTCCACCTGCGGCGAAAATGTCGTCAACACTTTGTAGGCCTTCTCCGAGCACTCGCGGTAACGCTCCGGATGACCATCGACAAAAATAGCCTGCGGACAAAGCTTGGCCGCCGTGCGCAACGGCAGCGCCGAATGCACTCCAAATTTCCGCGCCTCGTACGACGCGGCCGATACAACGCCGCGCTCATGCCGTTGCCCGCCGACGACGACGGCCTTCCCCTTCAGCGACGGGTCGTACAACTCCTCCACTGAAACGAAGAACGCATCCATGTCGACGTGAAAGATCGTGCGGGAGAGAGCCGGGATGTCGGAGGCTGCGGCCATGATTGGAGAATTCTAGCAGCCGCGTTATCTTCTGGGCCCATTGAATGTTGGGCCATAGGTCAACAAACGTTATCGCACGATTTCGAAGTTGAGAACGAATCATCTGATCTTCTTGGCTTAACCCGCAAATTGACTTACGCTTTGGCTATGCAGAAACCGGACACGTGGTACGCATACTTTCACCTCAGAGGATCGTTCAACCCCGATGATGTCACGCGCAGAGTCGGGGTGACGCCCACTAAGACGGCGAGGGAAGGCGATGCTATTGGCACCACCTCGAAAAGCAGGCCTTGCAGCCTCTGGGCACTCCATTCCCGTTTGCAAGCGTCCGCTCCGCTCGAAGAACATGCAAGAGATGTTCTCGACCAGCTTGATGCGAGCAAAACAGCGTTTGGCGAACTGAGCCGGGAATTAGGTGGGACGTTGCAACTCGTTGGCTATTTCCGTGATATCAATCCTGGTGTTCACTTCGATCCGGAAATCGTGCGGAGAACATCAGAGTACGGCCTTTGCATCGATTGTGATTTCTACAACTGTTGACACAACGCCATTACATTGCTTGCTCGATTGCATGTGCCTCATAAATGCTAGACCAATACCCGGTCCCCGGACGGCGCTGCGGGCGCCGCTCCTCGCATCTGCCTAACCCGCTCATAAACCTTGCCATATTCCCGCGCCGAAGCGTTCCACGAAAAATCTTTATTCATGCCGTTGCGCATCAGCACCTGCCATGAGGTCTGATCGCGAAACGCCTGCAGCGCCTGTTTGATCGTCAACAGCAGAGATTCGCCGTTATATTCCGTGAATTTAAATCCGGTGCCTTTGCCCGAGCGCGCATCCCAGGGCTCGATCGTATCGTCGAGGCCGCCGGTCGCGCGGACGATCGGCACGGTCCCGTATTTCAGACTGTAGATTTGATTCAGCCCGCAGGGCTCATATCTCGAAGGCATCAGGAACATATCGGCACCGGCCTCGATCTTGTGCGCGATGGCGTTGTCGTAGGCCACTTTCAATGCAATCTTGTTGGGAAACTGTTTACTGAGGCGGGTGAACATTTCTTCATACATTTTGTCACCGGAGCCGAGGACCACCATGATCATCTCTTCGCG
>JBAVGI010000213.1:0-1950 GCA_049684755.1 Candidatus Sulfotelmatobacter sp. | reverse complement strand
GGCACGCAGACGGCATCCCCAAATCCCCAGAGAGCTTCGTTTCGGCTGACTTCAATCGGGTAGTCCGGGCACCCCTGAAGGCGGGCATATTCGCGCGGCGTCATCCATCGCATGCGAATCCTGCCTGCCCCCGCGGTGAACACGATCTGCTTGCTGCTGCCCCCACGCGGCGTCCGAAGACATCCCGCGAGCCCGTCGGTCCTAATCTCCGAGCGCGCCTTGCCTTCTCGCACCCGGCGGTAAATCGTGCCAACGCTGACCTCTGCTCCCTCCTTCAGGGCATTGATTCGTCTCAAATGCTCCGGGTGCATTTCAGCCAGATGCTTCTTTACTCGCCATTCTACCCACCAGTCCTGCGATTCGCCCCGGTCAATGCACTTCCATAGCCCTCGATTGACAGCAGGCAGCGAGGGCAGAACTAGTGGAATCCAACCTGTCTTCAGACCTGCCGTGCCGAGTTTTTCAAGGAGCCGCCGGGGCCGCGATGCGCTTTCTAGCGGCCCTGGATTTTCCCGGAATGTGTCGAGTGCGTCGCCGTCGAAGAGATAGTATTGGTGCCGTTGGGTAGGTATGAGTGGTCGCTCAAAGCCGACGACAAAGAGGCGCGGACGGCTCTGCGGAGTGAAGTGTTTGGCATCAACCACGAAAGCATCGAGGGAGTAGCCGAGATCTGCAAGCTGTCGAAGAGCTATGTGGAAGAATTTCCCGTCATGGGAACTCAAAAATCCGATGACATTTTCAAGCAGAACTGCCCTCGGGGCTCGACCCTGCTCACGGAGTTTCCTCATCACTTTAGTGAAGCCGTAAAACGCACCGGACTGACTGCCTGAAAAGCCCTTCATATTGCCCGCGAGTGAAAGATCAACACACGGAAATGACGCTGTCGCTAGATCAACCCGACGGTGGGGGATCCCCGCCAGAATCCTATCTGTTCGCCAGACATCCTCGACGTGGTAGTAGTCGGCTGGGCCAAAACATGCCTCGTACATCCGCTTCTTCCTCAGGTCAAAATCGTTTGCGTAAACACATTTCCATCCGTGCGCACTCAAACCGAGATGCGTTAGCCCGATGCCAGCGAAAAATTCAATACAGGTTAGATGGTCCGAGACCATGTGGAGGACAGGTTCGAGGCAGGAATCAACCTTTGGCTGATTGAGAATCTCTGTCGAGGCAACCATCGGCTCTAGGCATCACTGTCGAGAACATAGCACGGTCCCCTGTGGGAATCTACTCAATAACTACGCTCCCTCGACTCCTCGTGACAACATCAGGACTGACCTCAAAATGGGAAGGGTGGACTCCGTGCCGAGAAAAAAGAAGAATCAAGCGGGCACCCCTGAAGCCGAAGCGTCGTCTGGACTCGTGCCTGAGACCGAGGCAATCAGAAACGAAATCGAGTTTTTGCTCGACACGAAGAACGAGGCTGGGATCCGCATCGGCAGCATGCAACATGGTGTGTATGCCTTCTACGATTACTTCGGAGAGCCGATTTACGTCGGTCAGACGAAAGAAACCATAGGCACCCGAGTTCGGCGCCATCTGACAAATCAGCGAACAGACGCTGTAGCCATGAGCGTGCTAGACCCAATCGAGGTTGCGGAAGTTGAGGTCTGGCCTCTCGACCTCAAGGGCAAAGACAAGGCTGAAGTTGAGCTCACACTCGCCAGAGCGGAATACACAGTCTACAAGCGAGTCCTTGAGGCCTCCAAGCTGAAGTTCGTTCTCAACGAGAAGGACATCCCGCCCACTGAGGAGATTGTGCTGCCCGGGTCGTACAGGCATCGCATCGTACCGTCGCCGATTTATGAAGCGCGACAGCACCGCGACATCCGGATTGCACAGCGGGCCGCGACTATCGCGGACCTGGCGAAGGTCATTGTGGAGCGTAAAGTAAAAAAGGGACTACGCCGAACCCTGCACTTCCAAGCCGTTCGCCTGCAGGACCTGGCT
>JBAVGI010000212.1:0-2445 GCA_049684755.1 Candidatus Sulfotelmatobacter sp. | reverse complement strand
GCCCAGAATCCTGTGATTTTTGATGCCGACGGCTCGATTTTTTCCGCGCTCGGACTCGATTCGCTCACGATTGGCATCTCCGGCATCTGCAGCACGAATCCTGCTACGGGCAAAATCCAATCGGCGTTCTTGATGTTGAATGGGGAGCTGCAGGATGGTGTCACTGACAACACCACGTCGAACTACGAGTTGTCCGAAGATTTGTTCGAAGAGGGCATCACGCACGAGATTGGGCACTTTTCGGGGCTTGGGCATTCGCAGATCAACGTCGAAGTCCTGAACCAGAACCCTTTGAATTGCAACCTCGACGATCTGGCCGGGCTTCCGCTGATGTTTCCTGAGATTATCTGTCAATCTCGTTCGTCGGAGAATTTACCCCTGCTCGCGCCGGATGACATGGCTTGGATTTCGAAGCTCTATCCGAATGCGAGCTACGCCGCCAATTACGGTGCCATTCGAGGCTATATTTATTTTCCGGACGGCGTCACGCAATTGCAGGGGCTCAACGTGATTGCGCGCGCGGTGGATAACCCCGCGACCACGCAGGATGAGTCGAAGCGCACCGCCGTTTCCGCCGTCTCGGGTTTTCTCTTCACCGGAAATCCCGGCCAATCCATTTCCGGCACGAACACCGGCGGCGATTCCAATGGCGGCCGCGATCCCAGCCTGATCGGCTATTACGAAATTCCCGTGCCTCCCGGCACATATAACCTCCAGGTGGAAAATATCAACTCGAGTTTCGCTTCGGGGTCGCTGGTGGGGCCCCTTGATCCGCCGATCATCCCGACCTATCCCGGCGAATTCTGGCACAACTACGAATCCGCCAGCGACTATACAGCGCAGAAGGATCCGATCACGGTGCAGGCCGGGCAGACGGTCAGCAATATCAACGTGATCATGAATGGCAACGATCCGCGGTTCGATAACAACGAGGACGACGGGCACTCCCTCGTCACCAATCTGACGAACTGGGTCACCGATGCGATTTGCGCCGTTTGCGCATGGAGCAGCTCTCTTTGAAGCTGAACCGCGCATCGGTGCTGCAGTTCAGCTTACTGTTTGCTTGCCTCGCAGCCACGGCCTGCGGTGGTGGAGGCGGAGGCGAGGGCGGAGGTTCGACCCAACAAAACCCGCCGCCACAGTTCAACATCGTCAACAGCGGGCCGCTGCAGATGGTTCAGGGTGTTCCTTTTACTTACACGTTGCAGACGACAGGCGGAACGGGCGGCGCGGAAACGTGGACGATCACTTCGGGCGCGCTACCTTCGGGCGTCGCGATGATGAGCTCGGGTGTGATTTCAGGCACGCCTACGAGCTCAAACAACGGCTCTTTCACCGTGCAGGTAACCGACGGCACGAGCACCGCGGTCACGACGCTCGGCTATAACTTCACGTCTCCGCTTGTGTTGCCGCCCTTCACGCCACCGCACGCAAACCTGAACGTACCCTACTCAGTGACGCTCAATTCGCAAGGACCGAACCCTTCCGGTTGGAGTATTTCGAGCGGCCAACTTCCGCCGGGTCTGTAATTGACCATGCAGCAAAATACCGTCTACGCAACGATCGCCGGCACTCCCACGCAGGCGGGTAGCTTCTCGTTTACCGTGCAGGCACAGTCGACTTTCCCGGCGCAGACCGCAACGCTCAACCTTACAATTGTGGTGGATTCGACGCTTGCGATCACCAAGTGGAACCTGAATATCGCCGAGCAGGGCATGTCTTTCTCGGATAGCTTCACCGCGGTGAATGGAACGCCGCCTTATCAATGGTCGTTGACTGGCGGCACGCTCGGTGGGGGACTTTCCCTCAACGCGTCTACGGGACAGGTAACGGGGACACCCGCAAGCGGCGGCGAATTTTCCTACACGGTTACGGTGAAAGATTCGAGCACGACGCAACAGACGGCGTCCCAGCAAGGGAATTTGTTCATTGCCTACCCGGTACAGCTCGCTCCAGCGACGTTCACGGCCGTGATCAATACGCCGTTCACCGGCAACCTCCAGGCGAGTCTCGGCACTCCGCCATACACGTGGACGGTACAATCCGGGCAACTGCCGCCCGGGATCGCCCTGAGCTCATCAGGTCAATTGAGCGGTTCGCCCACGCAGACGGGTTTTTTCAATTCTACCGTCCAGGTCAAAGACAGTTCAGCAACGCCTTATACGGCGAGCGCAACCGTGAACATTGATGTAACCACACTGCCGATCATCTTCACCTGCTGCGGCCCACAGTCCTCGGCGCCGATTAACGGCCCCTATCACGGTCAGATTGCGGTGGCTGGCGGCACTCCACCGTTTACTTTCGGAGTGTCGGCTGGCTCGCTGCCGCCTGGCCTCAACCTGGATTCCGCGACGGGATACATCGACGGCACCCCAACGCAATTAGGCTCGTTCGAATTCACGGTGCAGGTAATAGATTCCGCATCGCCGCCTTACAAGGCTACTC
>JBAVGI010000211.1:0-16774 GCA_049684755.1 Candidatus Sulfotelmatobacter sp. | reverse complement strand
GCGAAGGCCTGAATATCTTTCCCGAGATAGTGTGCATGCGGATAGATCGCGAGTAGGTCAACGTCGACAGGAAGCGTGAAGTCATCGGTGACCACGAAGTCTTTTTCCCCGGCAGGGATGTCAAGTTTGGCATCGTTCTCCAACTGCAGCAGCATAGGGAATTTGGTCGCGCGATGCGAAGAGAAATAAATTCCGATGCTCGGCTGAATCACTTCGGTTTTACCGGAGGGCTGCAAGTGAGTATTGAGAATCAGGTCGGTGCCTTTATCCAGCCGAAGTTCCATCCCTTCCGGTTCCCTGTAAGGAACAGTGCCGGGCTTCCAGAAAAGCAAATGGCTGTCGGGATCGAAGGCTTGTGATTCGATCCGGATTTCCATTCCTCCAAACCCCGCTCCGGGTGAGGCTTCCCGTCGTCGCGATGATCCTTCGCGATCAACCATAAGGTTAGCGTGGTGAACGAAACGTTTATCGCCCGGCCGAATTTCGATTGCTTTGACCCACCGTGTCTCAGTAATCGGGAGGTGGAAGATAAAATTCCAATAGGTGTCCGTGCCCTCCGGAGGAAGCACCAACGGTTGTTCTGCTTTCAGAATTAGATCGGGCCTTCCGAGAAGCCAGCCTTCGACGAACTTTGGCTGCTGCGGCCGATCGGCGGGATTACCCTCCAACTCACCCTGATCTACCCACTTCTGTATGAGGTCGATTTGCGCTGCCGGCAACCGCATCTCGTCGGCAAACTTCAAATCCTGCGGCTCAGGCAGCCACGGAGGCATATTTCGCGTGCGCGTAACCTCCGCGATCTGCCGCGCATGCTTCTTCACATCTTCATATGTCAGCAGAGAGAACGGCGCCGCTTCGCCGGGACGATGGCAAGAAGCACAGGAACGAAAGATGATGGGAGCGATGTCGCGATTGAACGTAACCTGCGTCTCGCTCCCCCCCACTTGGTGATCCTGAAGCGGAAATCCTCCAGCGACTGCTGTTCCCAAACCCCATGCAGCCAGCCCCGAAGCGAGAATCCAAGCGAGCCATCTCATGAACGCGGCATTTACTCCAGGTCTGAGATGTAACATCCCACTCCCTTGATTGCACTCTCGCCAACAGCCTTGCCGGCAATCGCCGCATCGATCGCGTCGATCAGTTCGTGGGTAGTAGGAGCAGGACGCGACCGGCCAAATTCCACATACCAGTTATCGATGCGGCCGTGATAGATCAGTTTGCCATTACGATTGAACACGGCCGCTTCCGGAGTAATCTCAGCCAGCGCTTGCTTCACCAGTGCGTGCTCCGGGTCACGCAACGCGGGCAGATGATATCCATAATCGGCAAGATATTTACGAATCGTCTGCGCCGATTCAGCCTTGTCGGGATAGACGAGAAAAAAACTGGCGTCATGCTGATACCGCTCGCTGATCTGCTGAATCACCGGAGCGTAACGGCTGGAAACCGGACAATCCTGGCGGAGAAAAACCAGCACTACGACTCTGCCCGACGCCTGAGCAAATGGATTAGAGGGTTTGCCATCGAGAGCGAAGGCCGTTTCCTGCGTTTGGGCCAGGGCTCCGCAACCCAGGCAGGCAAAAAACATTCCCGCCAGGAATGCGCCGCACCGAAACGCGAATCGACCTCTCCCCATGCTCTTCTCGAAGGCTGCTGAAATTCTAGGACTCCCGATCTTCTGTGTCTATTGCTTTTGGCAATCTAAATCGCGCCCAAATGTTCTTCCCCATTACCCAGACACACAGCTACGGCCCGCACTTCGCCGGGACCTGACTCAGGGATCTCAGCATGTTTTTTGCCGTGGCCTGATCAGGATTAAACTCCAGAACGCGCAGTGTATATCTTCGAGCCTCCTCTACCTTACCTTCGTCGCAGTACGCTCTTGCCAGGTTCAGCCCGATGCTGCTGCGAGCCGGTGCGTGCTCGAATGCTTTCTGCCAGAGAGAGATAGCATTTCCCAAGTTCCCGGCTCGCGCCTCGATCACGCCGAGGTTGGTTGCTGCATCCACCAAGTCGGGATCAATCGCCAACGCTTTTTTATAGAGAGTGCGCGCTTCTTCTGTGGCTCCGCGCTTCTGTTCGATGTAGCCCAAAGCGGAAAGCAATGCAGGATCGTCCGGAGATTGCTTCAATGCCTTCGAAAGCAGGCTGCGGGCCTGGGGTTCGGCCGCCGTCATTCCACTCTGCACCAGCGACTCCCAAGCCAGCGCAAGATCGCGCGGATCAGTTTCAGTTGCGGCGGTCGGAGGGAAGGGAATCAGGTTCGGTAACGTGGACTGGTATCCCGCGTCTTGCAGCAGACCGGCCTCGATCTGTGGTCTCCGAGGAATGCGATGATCGGTCACCTCAGTGTGCGCAACGTCCCTGCTGGCGGAAGCGGGCATGTGACAGGTTAGACAGTTTGGCTGATCCGGGTGATGTTTGGCCGCGAACGGCGCCGTATGGCACGCCAGACATTTCGTTCGATAATAGGCCACGCGCTGCGCGGGAGCGGGGGACTGGTGCGGATCGTGACAGCTTGTGCATGACATCGCATCGCCCGACTTTTTCTTGCACTGGCTCTGCGCCAGCGCTTCCACTTGACTGACGGCACCGAGGTTCGACGCTTGCGAATCAGTCAACACGAAATATCGGACGTAATCGGTGAGTTCTTGTCCGGGACGAAATTCATAAATGTGGCGGCCCGGTCGCTCAATCGCCACTTTGCCTTCCAGATGACACTGCATACAAATCTCGTCGCGCCGAGCGGGAGTCAGCTTAGCTGGATTGATAATCGCGCCGCCATTCGCATGCGCGGTCCCGGGGCCATGGCATCGTTCACAAGAGACGCCGTTGTGCAGGAAAGGCGGGGTCGGATAGCGGCTGTCCGTGTCTTTTGCAGGGGCTTGCATCTCGCTCACATGGCAGTTCAGGCAACTGGTATACGCAGGAAGGTTCAGCGGCATTTCGCGCGCGTTCTGGTACGCAGGAGCCATGTCCCACACTTGTTTGTTCGCGTACCAGTTCACCGGGGACTCGAAGAGGAATCCGTCGGTGTCAAACAGATAGCTTCGGCCACGGCGTCCCGAGCCGATGTAGTAGAGCAATTCGCGCTTTCCGCGAACCTCGGGATCGCCCGGCCGGTCAAAGCTCAGCCATGCGCGCCCATTCTCGGCGTAGATGCGGTAATGAATTCCTGATTCCTTGTGCCTAAAATCTGCCGGGTTGAGGGCATCGAGCGCTGGACCGCTGGCGTGAGCCATCGCAGTCTTCTGATAGGACTCATAAATCGCGGAATGGCAGTGGACGCAGGCCTCGTTGCCGGCATAACCGCTTCGGTCGGCAACCTTGGATGCGACCACAGCCTTGGATGGAGCCTCGGAGCCTTGAGCTTGTTCCAGCTTCTGCGCGGTCGATCCCGGATCGAACAGCACAATCAGAAAAAGAAATCCCGCCGCTATCTCCCGCATGCCGAATAATCCCGAGGAAATCACCGTGGGCTGTCCACCAACTCGGACCCATTGTAAGCGAGAAACGAGGGAGCCCCGAAGGACTCCCTCGTTTGGATGAATGGTTTCTCCTCAGAAAATGAGCTTCAGTGCAAATTCAAGCTGGCGCATGCCGGTAGCGGAGCCGGGAGATGCGTCATGCTCGATATCGGTAATCGCGCCGTTTCCAGAGCAGTCGATACAATTTCCGGTACCAGTCTGGTTTGCTGTGAAGCCCAAGACCGGGTGATTGAATACGTTGAAAGCATCCATGCGGAATTGCAGTTTCACGCGCTCAGTGATGCCGAAGTTCTTAAGAATCGACGCATCGGCATAAAATACCCGAGGCCCGCGATAGCTGAACACTCCTACGTTGCCGATATTGCCCACGCCAGGATCGGTAAAGGGACTGCCGCCTGTCACTCCTAGAATGCTGGGGAGCGGCGTAAAAAATGGTACTTGGTGAGTGATTGGGTTAAACGATCCCGCACCGGTATGGAAAGTTCCGGTGCCCTTGTTCGGGCGACAGATCGTGCCCGATATATCCGTCTCCAAGCCACACTCACCGAAGCTGGGCGTCCAGGGCAGGCCGCTGCCCCAGGTCGTCGTGCCGGAAATCTGCCAGCCTCCAATCGCGAGGTCCTCCGCCCTACTGGAGTTGCCGGCAAACATCTGCCCTCGTCCGAACGGCAGTTGATAGACCACATTGTTGACCCACATATGGTTGCGAACCTCGTCGTCCGGACCGTAGGCGATTTTCGGATCATCGATGTAGTACGTACTATCGTACTTATAAGCGTGAGCGAACGTGTAGTGCGACAGCACCTGGAGTCCGTGAGACAGGCGCTTCTCCAATTCAACCTGAAACGCGTTGTACTTGCTGCTGGCGTCGTTACCTAAATAGTTGTTTTGATCGGTAGAGCAGCACTGTAATACGCCCGCTACCTGATTCGGCGCTCCCGGCACCAGGGTATTTGTTGGATCCGAGTAGCCGGGGTACGTGAAGTTGTTAAAGAACGGTCGACTGTAAGTTGGGTTTGCGCTGGGAACGCCAACTCTGGGCTCATTCACATTATAAGTTGGACCATCTCCCGCGAATACATGCGTGCCTTTATTTCCTACATAGCCGATGTTGACGGTAGTTGTCGGCGAGAGCTGACGCTGAACCGTAGCATTCCAGGCGTCCAGTTCCGGCAGCCGCTGGAACGTAGGCCGGATGTGCGGCTGGATGCACAGTTGCGCGTTCTGACCTCCAGCCACCGGGAAGTAGGAGTTCTGATAACAGTTCGGCCCCGCAACCGGAAGGTAACCGCTGGATGGAATCGCCGGGAAGTTAAAGATGGGGGGGCCTTGCGCCAGGGTAAATGCGGCGACGTTGGGGGTTGAGCTTTGAGCTAACTGCGCCGCCAAAACAGGCAAAGTCTGAGTTACGGTGTGCCCAAAGTTCGAGCCAAACACTCCCATGTCATAGCTGCGTCCGTAGCCCATGCGCACAACCGTCTTGGGATTCACTTGATACGCAATCCCCAGCCTGGGCGCGAAATAGTGCCAATCGTTATTGACGTTTCCGTTCAAGCCATAGGGACCTTCGCCGGCAACGCGATCAATGCCCTGTTCGAGATTGGCAAATCCGCCCTGATCCTTACCATTTACATATTCAGGGAAATAAACTTCCCAACGCAGGCCATAATTGAAGGTCAGTTTGGGCGTAACGCGCCAAGTATCTTGCCCGTAGTAAAACATCCGGTGTTGACGTTCCGCCGCGGTTAAGCTTGTGCTGACGTAGCGGACCATCTGGGTCACATCGCCAAGCATGAACGTCGCCCAGTCCAAACCTCCACTGCCGCCGTTCGAGGTTGATAGATAATTGAATGTGTAGTCGCCTGCACGTCCGTTGTCGCTGGGAACGCGCAAGTTCATTGCATAGCGGACGTCTGCGCCGAACTTGAATTGGTGGTTGCCGTGAATCTTCGTGATATTGCCGACCCACTGGAACTGCTGCTCACTCTCAAGCAAGGGACAATTGCAACGACCCACGCCCAATCCATCCCCCCAGCTGACCGTGGGAGCTCCGTTGGCTCCGGAATTTGCCGACGAACTGGATGGCGTTTGGTTGAGTAAGAACCCGCCCCAACCGGAAGTGAACAGAGCCTGGGTCCCCGTGAGATTCGCGTTTGGTATGCCGACGTTAGTCATCGGTGTTGCGCCGACGTCTGGTTTATTCGCGCGCGGATTGTATTTGAAATATCCAAAACGGAAATCGCCTAGGAGGGAGCTGCTGAATGTTTTCGTAACACCCGATGACAAGCTGTAGTTGTGCACATTCGAACTGCCTGCCAAGCCGCCCGGACCATCGCCGACGCCTTGCAGCGCACCGTAGACTCCCTGTCCTGCCAGGCTGAAATAGTCCAGACTAAAGCGACCAAAAACCTGCACAGATTGACTGGCGGTAAAGTCAATACGAGTATCGAAACTGTTCTGGCTGAAAGTTCCGGTGCCGGAGCCGACATAGTTATTTTGAATTCCCGTCGTTGTGGGTGCCGGGAACATGGCCAATATGGCGGCCGCCTGTGGCGAAATCTGGCCTATAGGAATGTGGTTATTCGGATATGGTGTGCGGCCGGACCCGGTTGCTGTATTTCCGGTTGTCGGGTCGTAAGCTTGTCCGCTTAATAAACCCGTTCCGCCCGCCAAGCCTTGCCCAATATATTGGCTAAGGTCACAGTACCCGGTGGTATTACTTTTCGGATTACACGTGGATGTTACTAATGCCGTAGGAACCGTCACCAAATTTGTGAGCCCGCTGGATTCTCGCGTCGCCTGATAATCTCCGAAGAAAAAAAGTTTGTTCTTGATGATCGGGCCGCCAATAGTCCCACCGAACTGCTGCCACCTGTCGGAAGGAATGAACTTCCCGGTAATCGGATTAGGAGCATATTGAGTGAAAGGGTCGCGCGCCGCTGTAGCATCCGTACGTCGAAACCAGAAACCTTCGCCGTGGAAATCGTTGCTGCCCGATTTCGTCTGAACGGTGACAACGCCTCCGAGCGCCTTGCCGAACTCGGCGTCGTAATTCTGCAGATCGATCTTAGTTTCCTGAATCGCATCCAAGTTCGGATTGACTACGATAATCCCCAGGATCGGATCCTGATTGTCCGTCCCGTCAAGCTCGAATGCGGTGCCGCTGAAGTGTTGTCCGTTGACAAAAATCTGTTGGCTGCCTTGCGGATTCTCAGTCGCAGCATGGCTCCAACCCACCATTTTTTGCGTCCCCGGTGAGAGGAGTTCGAACGAGGTGAAGTTCCGGTTCATGATTGGCAGGTCTTCCACATATTTCTCATTAAACTCGATGGAGACATCGGCCCGATCCGTTTTGAGCTGTTCGGCTTCTGCGGTTACTTCTACCTGCTCCGTGGTAGATCCCACGGTAAACTGGCCGTCGACCCGTTGATCCATGTCGGCCGATAAGGAAACATTCTTAAACTCGATCGTCTTAAAGCCAGGAGCCTCGATCCGCACCTGGTAAACGTCGGGGATCAAGTGGGTGACGGTATAGTTTCCGCTTTCGTTCGTGGTCGCCTGATCGCTTGTGCCCTTGCGTTGGTCTAGAACGGTGACCTTCGCGTTGGGAACAGCCGCCCCGGAGGGGTCGGTCACGGTGCCGATGATGCTGCCGAAAACTGCTTGGCCAGATAGTTTAAGGGTCCACAGACCGCTAAGGAGCAACAGGGCTACCACAGCTGCCAGAACTGACCTCTTCATCGACTTCCTCCTGGGGAATCACGCCATCCCACAGAACACAGGGAAATGCTGGATAAGGTGCGTGCAAGTCCTAGTACAAAAACACTATTCACTTAAGTTAAACTAGGTTTCATATAGTTACAGGCGTATAAGATGTTGGGGTTGCAGCAAGATACAGGAGTCGGTTACTCCGCTGTCACATGGCTTTGACACACGGTTTCGACGCGGGACGGCAACAGTGCTTCCAACAAATAGATAAGCTTATTAATAGTCATAGCCTGCGCGGCTCCGAATCTTTGTGCAAGCTGCTCCGTTATCTCGCAGAAACTTCGCTGGACCATCACGGCGCAGCGGTCAAGGAATACCAGATCGCCACGGAGGTCTTAGGGCGGTCTCACGGGTTCGATCCTCAGAGCGATTCCACGGTTCGCGTCCAAGCAGGACGCCTGCGGGTAAAGTTGGAAGAGTATTACGCGCATGATGGTGCCGATGACGAGATAGTCGTCGAGCTGCCGAAAAAGTCCTACGCGCTCACCTTTCACGTGCGCGCCGCCGCCTCTTCGCCGGGAAATTTGGCGGTGGCTGCGCGAGTGCGCGAGGAAACGGATCGCAGGATTGCCCGACTGCCCTCTAACCGAGGCTGGGCTATCGCCGTTCTGCTGCTCTCTGCTCTGCTTGTGGTTGCTCTAATTTTTGTTTTTCGCGGTCGATCTCGGACTGGCGCAAAACCATCCGTCCCCACCGTCTACCAAGTCTTTTGGCAGCGATTCGTGGGTGGTCCCCAGCAACCTTGGGTAATTTTCAGCAACGGAAGCTTCGTGGGCCGCCCGGAGACTGGGATGAGGTATTTCAACCCTGCGGGCGATTCCGGCGCGCTTATCCTGGATCATTACACTGGAGTAGGGGAAGTGCTGGCGGTCCATCAATTGGATCGCATCTTTGTGTTACTCAATCAACCGCTTCGGGTGAAGCGCGGCAGTTTATTTTCTCTGGACGATGCTAAAAATAACGATCTCATCTTCGTCGGATCTCCGGCCGAAAATCTTACGCTCCTGGATATCCCGGCAACTCAGGAGTTTGTTTTTCAGAGAGTCGCCTCCGGACCTCGCAAGGGAGATTTGGCGGTGGTTAACATCCATCCGGAAACGGGCGAACCTCGCCTGTTCCTGGGGAGCACGCCGAGTTTGCCGACCACAGAGGATTACGCCGTAGTCGCGTTAGTGCCGGGCATTGATCCTGCACGCTCAGTTCTCATCCTCGCCGGAACTACCACTTTCGGCACGCAAGCAGCGGCGGAGTACGTCTGTCGGCAAGATTCTCTGGCAGTCCTGTTACGGCGCCTGGGAGTCTCCACTGCGACTGATCTGAAGCCATTTGAAGCGCTTCTGCGCGTGAAAGTGGTGCATGGGGTGCCGGTGATTACCGACCTGGTGTCGGTCCGCAAGCGCAGCTGAGACTGCGGCGCGCATTCCGCAACTTGATCTAGTGACCAGGATTTGCCGGCGGTGCGAGTTGAGGATCGAGTTCGGCAGCTTTGCGATACTCTTCGCTGGCCTCGTCTCTTAATCCTTTCTGGCTGAGGGCCAAACCGAGTTCGTAGTGCGCCAGGGCGTAAGAAGGAACAGCACGAATTGCGGTGCGAAACTGGGAGATGGCGCCGTCGAGGTCCCCGGCATTGAGCAGACGGCGGCCGGAGTTTGTGGCGAACGTGGCTGCCTGCAGATCGGTTTTCTTCTTACTCATCTCTGCTCCGGCTTTGCTTTCGGCGGCGGCCGCTTCACCATCGCCCAGCTGGCGCAAAACCGCTGCCAGAGTAGTGTGGGCGCCGGCAAAATCGGGGTCGAGTCGAATCGCCTGACGCAGTGCGTCAGCTGCCTCGGGTAGCTGATTCATCTGTTTTAAAACCGTGCCCAGGGTGTAATAGGCCTCGGCGTAATCCGGCTTGGTTTGAATGGCTTGCCGCAATTGCTCGGCTGCCGCCGGAAAATCTCCCGACTGCCAGAGGGTAACTCCCAAGCTATAATTCGCATCGGCCAACTTCGGGTCGAGACGAATTGCTTCCCTCCACTCCGCGATGGCTCCGCGAAGATCATCTTTGAATTTGAGTGCCAGTGCCAGATCGTGATGCAGAATAGCTTTGCCCGGATCAATTTTCAGCGCCGCGCGGAATTGCGCCTCGGCAGCGTCGAAATCCGTCTTCTGCAAATAAGCCGTTCCTAAATTGCCTTGAAAGCCGGAATCGTAAGGACGCATTCTAATGGCTTCGCGAAATTCCTTGATAGCGGCATCGGCGTCTCCGCGTTGTACGAGAGCCAAAGCTAGATTATTGTGACCCTCGGGGTTGGGTGGCGTGAGTTCGACAACCCTTCTAAAGGCAGCCACCGCGGCATCCGGATCTCCGCGACGCTGCAACAACAGCCCCAAACTGGTTTGCAATGGCGCGGAATCAGGCTTCAGCTCGACTGCGCGCTTGAAGCACACTAACGCCTCTTCCGGCTTTGCATCCGCTTCCAGAGCCGTACCCAGGTAATACCATGCCATTGCATCGGTCGGATCCAGTTTGACGGCATGCCGCAGTTCAGCTTGCGCCTTTTCCTGCTCCCCTTCGCTCGATAGCGTCACACCGAGATGGAAGCAGGCGGGTTCGTATTCTGGATTGATCTTTAGAGCTTCTCGAAATTCCTTTTCCGCTTCTTCAAATTGTGATTGCTGAGCGAGCAGCGAGCCAAGTTCATCGTGTAGCTCGGCCTGCTGTGGCGCAAGTCTGGTCGCTTTCTGATATTCGATGATGGCTTCGTCTGTCTTATGCTGCAAACTGAGTGCGCGACCCAGCGCCTGATGGGCCTGCCATTGTTGCGGCGCCAGGTCCACGGCGGAGCGAAGCTCGAGGATCGCTTCGTCCAGCAGCCCCTTGGCTTGCAAAGCCTGAGCGAGATAAGCGCGCGCGATGCCTAGTTTCGGACGAAGCCGCACTAGCACGCGAAAGTGATCGATCGCATCGTCGAGATCCCCCTGCTGCAACAACACTTGACCAAGCATGTTCTGCGCGTCGGCGCTTTGGGGATTGAGACGCACCGCTTTCTCGAAGGCCACGCGAGCTGCCGGCAAATCTCCGCGTCGCATCGCGTCAACTCCGGCTCGATAAGCTTTGGGCGAGGCGCTGTTTGCGGGTACCTGGTTTGCGCTTCCCGCCAATCCGCATATCAAAACGAACGCGATCAGCCCGGCACAAACGCGAGGGGGATGCAGCGTAATCCAGGAAAAATATAAGCCACCGTCGGAGTCGGTCAACCGTCGATACCGTGATAAGTGGCGAGACTGCATTTGTTTCCAACCGCTCAGCATAGCGCAACTCAATTCTTATTTCGCGTAGGAAAGGCGAACGCGGGATTGACCAATATCCGTTACGCTCCTAACATTCACAACTGAGACATGGGACACAAGACTTCGTCCGGCGGGCGTCTGAGTTATCCTCCGTTGATCCGCGCCGCAATGTCGATCTGCGCCGCAATTCTGACTGCTTGCTTGGTTTCAGGCTCCGCCCAGCAGCCTAAGCTTGCCGCGCCAGCCAAGCCGATCGCTAATTTTACAGACGTAGCCGAAAAAGCCGGCCTTACGATGCAGGAAATTTTCGGCGGCATCGATACAAAAAAGTACATCATCGAGACCACCGGCACTGGCGTCGCAATCTTCGATTACGATAATGACGGCTGGCCCGATATTTTTCTGGTGAACGGAACCAGACTCGGCGCTGCTCCCACTGGACCCGCACCCAGCAACCATCTCTATCGTAACAATCACGACGGAACTTTCACCGACGTGACTGCTAAGGCAGGATTGAACGCCGCCGGCTGGGGACAAGGAGTCTGCGTGGGAGACTATGACAACGACGGCTGGGAAGATCTGTATATCACTTACTACGGAAAAAACCGTCTGTTCCACAATCATGGCGGAGTGTTTTCTGACGTAGCGGAGAAAGCTGGGGTCGCCGGCTCAGGAAAAGCCTGGGGCACGGGTTGTGCATTTGTTGACTATGACCGCGATGGCCGGCTCGACCTGGTGGTAGCCAACTACGTCGATTTCGATCTCGCGACGGCTCCCGCGCCGGGCGAGCGCCCCACATGCATTTGGAAGGGCGTTCCCGTAATGTGCGGCCCGCGCGGCCTGCCGGGCGCTAAAAATATTCTTTACCACAACAAAGGCGACGGCACTTTTGAAGACGTCAGTACCAAGGCGCACATCGATCGCACGGATGGCCATTATGCGTTCAGCGTATCCACGCTTGACTTTGATGAAGACGGCTGGCCCGATATCTTTATTGCGTGCGACAGCACTCCCAGCATTCTCTATCGCAACAATCACGACGGTACATTTACCGACGTCGCTGTAACGGCAGGGGCGGCATTCAATGAAGATGGCCGGGAGCAGGCCGGAATGGGATCGACGGTCGCCGATTATAACGGCGATGGCCATTTGGATATTTTCAAGACAAATTTTTCCGACGATACATCCACTCTTTACCGCAACAATGGCGATGGAACCTTTACCGATGCGACCTCGGCCGCGGGGCTCGGTTTGTACACACAATATCTCGGCTGGGGCACGATGTTTTTCGATTTCGATAACGATGGTTGGCCTGACCTGATTCTGGTGAATGGACACGTTTATCCGGAAGTTGACAGCCAGCACCTGGGCAGCAATTTTAAAGAGCCGCGCATTCTTTATCACAACAACGGAGATGGTGCGTTTACCGATATTTCGGCGTCAGCCGGACTCGGAATTACGACTGTGGCTTCGTCTCGCGGGCTGGCCGTCGGGGATTTATGGAATGACGGTCGCATATCCGCCGTAATCAGCAACATGAATGCCGCGCCCAGCTTGCTGGTTAACCAGGTTCACAATTCAAACTATTGGATAGCCTTTCGGCTGGTGGGAACCAAGTCGAATCGCGATGGCATCGGCGCCAGGGTTTCAGTTAAGACTCCGACTCGCACATTGGTGGACGAAGTGCGCAGCGGCTCCAGTTACATTTCGCAAAGCGATATGCGGGTACACTTTGGACTGGGATCAGCGGCGAAGATCGAATGGGTGGAGATTCGTTGGCCGAGTGGTCTGTCAGAAAAGTTTGCTGATCTGTCGGTCGACGCCATTCATACCTTAAGAGAGGGAACTGGCGATCCAGTCGGACCTGGAACCAAGAAGCAATAAACAATTACTCTCGCGGTTCCGCCTTTTTCAGAAATTGAACGATACGGCTGATGCCCTCGCCTTCCTTCACGAAAATCAACTGATTCGCCTTCACATCCTTCAGCGTATCGACGTGGCCGCTGGGCCAGCGGATTTCGAGCATGTCCACTTTCTCGGCCTTGCCCAGTCCGAAATGGATACGCAAATCGCTCTGCGAAATATAGCTGCCGCCGCTGCGCACTTCGTCTATCTGTTGATGAGGTTTCGTTTCGCCGACAGGATGCGTAGTGCAAATCAAGCGCGCGCCAATTCCGCTGCGATTTGATTTTGTTCCGATCGTGCGAACCTTGATCCAGTTGTTGCGCAGCTTGGAATCGCAGCGCAGCAGCTGTGGATAATCATTTACCGTGTTAACCACCACGTCAATGTCGCCATCGTTATCGAAGTCGCCGAAAGCGCAACCCCTGCAGGGCGCTGGATCAGAGATCCCCGGTCCGGCCTGCATAGAAACATCGGCGAAACGCCCATTATGCAAATTGTGGTAAAGCAATTTCCGTTGAGGATAACCAGCTTCGGTTTTCAGTTGCTCGACCTCGGGATAGACGTGGCCGTTGCAAATCAAAATGTCAGGCCAGCCATCGTTGTCGAAGTCGAGGAATCCGCAACCCCATCCCAGAAATTGTGTATGCGCGCCTAATCCCGCGGCAAATGTGGCGTCTTCGAAATTGCCGCCGCCAAGGTTGTGGTAAAGCGACGGTGTGTCGCCGGCGAAGTTAGTTTTGAGCAGGTCGAGGTTCCCATCCAGATCGTAGTCGCCGGCGGAAACTCCCATACCCGCCTGTGGCTTTCCATCGGGACTTAAAGCGCAGCCCGCTTCAATAGCGACATCTTCAAACGTGCCATTTTTCTTGTTGTGATAGAGCGCGCTGGCGGTGGAATCATTGGCCACATAAATATCGGGCCAACCGTCATTGTCGAAATCGGCCGTGAGAACACCCAATCCGTAAGTTCCGTTCGCACGAAAAATTCCTGCGGCTTCGGAAACATCGGTAAAAGTGCCGTCGCCATTATTGTGGTAGAGGATGTTTTTGCCGCCCTGCAGCCCGGGCGGACCGCACGCAACCAGCACACCCTTATAGAGGCAAGGTCCCGACTCCGGAACCGGCGCCGTGGCCAGGTCCATGTCGATGTAATTGGCGACCAAAAGATCGAGATGGCCATCGCGGTCGTAATCCACAAACGCACAACCCGTATTCCAGCGCGTGCCTTTGCCCGCCACGCCCGCCTTCTGGCTGACATCGGTAAACGTTCCGTCACCGTTGTTGTGATACAGAACATTCTTGCCGTAATAAGTGACAAACAGATCTTCCCAGCCGTCGTTATCGTAGTCGCCGATGCAAACGCCTTGGCCCCAACCGGAGTGTCCCACTCCAGCCTTGGCGGTCACGTCAGTGAATGTGCCGTCGCGGTTATTACGAAACAGGTGCGAGATGGGTTCGCTGCCGGCGGGAAAGCCTTCCAAGCGCCATCCGTTTACCAGAAAGATATCGAGCCAGCCGTCGTTATCGTAATCATAGAAAGCTACTCCGCAGCCCGTAGTTTCCAGCAGATATTTGTTCTTGTGCTCGCCACCAAAAATCGTCTTTGCATTGAGCCCGGATTCCCGGGCTACATTCAGAAAGCTCACACCGAGATCTTGCGCTTCAGAGGGATTTACTTTGGGATCAGTCTTCTGATTTGGCGTAGCGCCAGCTCGCAGCCAGCGTGGAGTTGCCAAGCCCAGAATGCTTTCCAGGGAGAGCACGAGGCTCGATCGGCTGAGAGATTTCAAGAATACGCGACGTGAAGAAGACAAAAGGTTGGCACCCGCCCGACCCAGAGCGTGCTAGAATTCGCCCCTAATTCTTATATTCAGTGAACTCAGACTTTGCAAGCTCCGGAAACCGCAAACGTGCTCGTTGTTGCCCTATTGGCTTTGACGCCCCAGTTCTTGTTCGTGGTCGGGTCTGCACTCGTATCGAAAAATGGCCTGCGGATACCGAGGAAATATTGCATCGAACTTTAGCGGCCACTCTCGCTATCCCTAAACATTCAGCGAGCGATGAGGATTACAATCTAACTTTGTCGGGGCAAGATCCGCTGGCTGACGAAGGTTGAGACATCTCGAGTTTTTGGTGGAGGCGCTCCATATGAAGGAAAGTGCTCGATCGATGGCAATCTTTCTGTTTATGTTCTGCGTTTTTGGGCTGACTTCTTACGGGCAAAAAAATGCCTCGGCGGCGGCGGATAAGGGGAATGCCTGGTGGCAGCACGCCGTTTTCTACGAAATTTATCCGCGCAGTTTCGCGGACAGCAACAGCGACGGCGTCGGCGATCTGAACGGAATCGCCTCCAAGCTCGATTACCTGAAAGATCTCGGCGTGGATGCGATCTGGATTTCGCCGTGCTTTCCTTCCCCTCAGGTGGATTTCGGCTACGACGTTTCCGATTACGAAAATATCGATCCCATGTACGGCACGCTGGCCGACTTCGATAATCTGGCGCGCGAAGCCAAGAAGCGAAACATTCATATTATCCTCGACTTCGTGGTGAACCACACGTCGGATCAGCACAAGTGGTTTCTGGATTCGAAATCTTCGCGCACCTCTGCGCATCGCGATTGGTATATCTGGCGCGATGGAAAAGGCCCGGGAGAGCCTCCCAACAATTGGGTGTCGACTTTTGGCGGTTCGGCGTGGCAGTTTGATCCGACCACGAATCAGTACTATTACCATTACTTCTATCCCCAGCAGCCGGATTTGAATTGGCGTAATCCCGCTGTCAAAGACGCCATGTTCGACGTGACGCGCTTCTGGTACAAACGCGGCGTCTCAGGCTTCAGGCTGGATGCGGTCGATACGCTGTTTGAAGACCCGAACCTGAAAGACAATCCGATCAAAAGGCCCGGGAAGAATGCCTTCGGAGATCCCTTCGAAGAGAACAAATACAACACGAAACTCCCTGAAGTTCACGACATCCTGCGCGGGTTGCGCAAGGTCGCAGATCAATACGATGCCGTTCTGATCGGCGAAACCTGGACCGCGAATGTCGCCGAACTCAATCAGTATTACGGCAAAGGAAATAATGAGTTGCAGTTGCCCATGGATTTTCTCTTCACCATGGTTAACAAACTCTCGCCTGCGGAATTCCGGAAGCAGATTGCGGAAGTAAACGCGGCCTCGGGTTGGCCGACCTTCGTGATCAGCAACCATGACATCGTCCGTTCTTACGACCGCTACGGCGACGGCAAGCATAACGACGAAATTGCGAAGCTGATGGCCGGACTTTATCTGACCCTGCGCGGTACGCCGATCCTGTATTACGGGGAAGAGATCGGAATGAAGACGACTCCGCCCACGCGGCGGGAAGATGTGAAAGATCCTATTGGAGTAAAGGGTTGGCCAAAAGAAAAGGGGCGCGATGGGGAACGCACTCCTATGCAGTGGAATGACAGCGAGAACGCGGGCTTTACGAAGGGCACGCCATGGCTGCCGGTTCCTCCGACTTACAAAACTCATAACGTAACCGATGAATCGAAAGATCCCGACTCAGTGCTCGAGTTCTATAAGAGCGTGCTTAAGCTGCGTCACAGCAATCAAGCGTTGCTCAACGGAAGTTACAAGGCGATTAATGAAAGCGATCCGAACGTGCTTTCGTACCTGCGGGTCTATAAAGGGCAAGGAGTAGTTGTAGCTTTGAATATGTCAGGCACAGCGCAGAAGATCAGCCTGGATTTGAAGCAGAACGGGTTTGCTTCCGCTTCGAGCTTGTTAGCTGCCGGAAAATCCTCGGCGCAGGGAAATGAAGTTTCGCTTGAGCCCTACGGAGTTTTTATCGGCGAGCTTGCCAAGTAGAACGATCCGGTCTCTCTAATCAGTAAACTCACGCTCGCTCAACTCTACGTGCATCGAGTGTTGCCGCGTTCATTACAGCATTGCCGTCGCGGCAACTGATCTTCATTTCGGACAGCCATATCTCGTCCGCCAGTGTTAACCGCTCCTCAAGGCTCTGTCCCGGGCGTGGGACGCTCCACTTCAGAAGCCGCCATCGACAAGCCGGACAGGTCAATGCTATCTGTGATGAGCTTTGGCAAGATTCAACGTGTGTGTAAGGATTTGTTTTGTCGGGCATTGGATCCACCTTCCAAGTTAATAAGCGTCTTCCAACAAAAGACGCACACTAATCAGGATGGCGGAAGGCAGTTCGCAGGCCGTACAGCGGATTATGGATGATTCGGGCCGCCTCTCCCTAGGCGGCCTGGCGCGGACGTTTACTGCGGCTTCTTTTCTTCTTTAGGCGGCTCCTTCTTTTTAGCAGGAGGCGGGTTTTTCGGATTAGGT